>NZ_JBQHUL010000025.1:0-54221 GCF_052065235.1 Blautia sp. HCP28S3_G10
TGGAAGCGGAACTGTTCTGTATATGATTCTTGTGCAGACAATATTCAGATAGAAGTTTTAATGGAGAACCAGTATGATTACTTTAAATGATTATCTGTATTCGGGAGATACTATGGTATACCGGAAGCAATTGCGATTGTTTTTATTATTCTGATCCACAAATGGAAAAAAAGCACTTTGTTAAGTATTGGAAGCGGAACTGTTCTGTATATGATTCTTGTGCAGACAATATTCAGATAGAAGTTTTAATGGAGAACCAGTATGATTACTTTAAATGATTATCTGTATTCGGGAGATACATTGTTTCGGATACTCAGAAAGTACACAAATGATCTGCGGGAAGATGCAAAAAAAAATCATAATGAAATTGATCTTGTGCACTGCAATTTTTTGATACAGATCCGTGAGCTGCTGGAACATAATGATTTCCTTACTGCGCAGTCACAGAAAATCCGTGAATTTTATAAATATATGGCAAAAGAATATCCGTTTCTGGCTTTTACTTTTAAGGGTCGGATAAAATCACTGATACGTGCGGAAGAAAAGTTTAACGGTTATATTGTAGAATATATTTATGATTATTATATGGAACATGGAGTCTGTCCCCTGGTTTCAGAACTTAAGACAAAGCTCAGCTGTTTTCGTGATTTTATTGCATACAGGATTGTGATAGCACTTCCGAAATGCCATCTGAAACCTGACGAAAACAGGGAGGAAGAAGAACTGAAATACCTGTACAGGATCGCAAATGAACTTCCTGGATTTCTTGAAGAGAGAGGATTTACTGCAGAATCTGCACATGGAATAAAAGAAAGCACGTCCCCTCTTCTGAACAAAGATGTAAAGCCATATTACAGAGACTACATATGCAGTCAGGGTGCCCTGGGCTATCAGTCACTGCACATTACATTTTATGATAATTCTTCCAGAAGTTTTATGGAAGTACAGATTCGTACAAAGACAATGGACGATGTTGCTGAGATTGGAACTGCCAATCATCAGGGATATGAGAAACGTCAGGAAAAAGAGCGCGCAAGACGAGATGCTATTCCTGAAGGAGCGAGTGTTTATTTTGATGAGGCTTACGAGCGGGGGCTGAAACTTCTGAACCTGAATCTGGCAGATCTTGATGTAAATATGTTTGCAGCAGCAGACAACAGCCTGATCAATGATGGATGCGGACTGTACAGAGGAAGACTGATTCTTCCATATGAACATCTTTCAAGATTTCAGAACGATCTGATTGACTAATATTTGAAAATACGTATTAATAAAAAAGACGGAACTCCTTTTTTACAGGGAATTCCGTCTTTTGTTGTGCTGTATCAGCCGATTACCTTTTTGATTGCTTCGAGAAGTTCATCATAAGTTTCGTATGCCGGGATTTCCGGATGTTCTGCTTTGATTTCTTCAGTACTTTTGAAAAGAAATCCTGCTTTGCTTGCCTGGATCATACCGAGATCATTATGGCTGTCACCGCTGGCAATCGTATCATATCCAATGGACTGAAGTGCTTTTACAGTAGTATATTTGGATTTTTCACAACGCATTTTGAAGTCTGTGATTTCTCCATTATCGGCAACAACGAGAGAGTTACAGAAAATCGTAGGATATCCAAGTTTTTTCATAAGTGGTCCTGCAAACTGTGAGAAAGTGTCACTGATGATAATAACCTGAGTCATTTCCCTGAGTTTGTCAAGGAATTCTCTGGCACCAGGAATAGGATCGATCTTTGCAATTGTTTCCTGGATTTCCTTCAGTCCAAGACCGTGCTCTTTCAGAATGTTGAGACGGTATTTCATAAGTTTGTCATAGTCAGGCTCATCTCTGGTTGTTCTCTTCAGTTCCGGAATTCCTGATTCTTCTGCAAAAGCGATCCAGATTTCCGGTACCAGTACACCTTCCAGGTCTAAACAAACAATTTCCATTTTTTCCTCCGTTCTGATGCAGCTTATAGTAAGGTTACTGCTCACAATAATGTAGTCAGGCTGCGTCGTGTCAAATTATTTTCAGGTTTCATTATAACGGAAAAAGGGCAAAACTGCCAGATAAAATTTCACCACAGTGAAAAACAGTAACGAATAAGTTATTGTCTTATGGATTTTGCAGAAGAACTTTGATAAAATAAAAAGAAGCTAATTGCTACTGTGCATGGGTGAGTAGTAACGCTAAATTAGTATTGAACAAAATAACAGGAGGTCATAAAGTGGGAAAATCAACCGTTTATTTTACTGATTTCAGATGCAAACCAGGCATCAACCAGCTGGACAAACTGAAAAAACTCTGTATAGCAGCTGGAATCAAAGACATTGATATGGAAGGAAAATTTGTTGCAATTAAGATGCATTTTGGTGAGCTTGGAAACCTTGCTTTTCTTCGTCCGAACTATGCAAAGGCAGTTGCCGATCTCTGCAAAGAGCAGGGTGGTATGCCATTTCTGACAGACTGTAATACTCTGTATCCGGGAAGCCGCAAAAATGCACTGGAACATCTGGATTGTGCAAACCTTAACGGATTTAATCCAATATCTACAGGATGCCAGATTATTATCGGTGACGGACTTCGTGGAACTGATGAAGTAGAAGTTCCGGTAGAAAACGGAGAATACTGCAAAACAGCATTGATCGGACGTGCGATCATGGATGCAGATATTTTTATCAGTCTGACTCATTTCAAGGGACATGAACTGACCGGTTTTGGCGGTGCACTCAAAAATATCGGTATGGGATGTGGAAGCCGTGCAGGAAAAATGCAGCAGCATGCCAGCGGAAAACCTTCCGTAAATACAGAAGCCTGTCGTGGCTGTCGTCGCTGTGCAAAAGAATGTGGAAGTGATGCAATTACATATGTAAATAAAAAAGCAGTAATTGATTATGACAAATGCAAAGGCTGTGGCCGTTGTATTGGTGGCTGCAGTTTTGATGCGATTTATTGTGAGAGTGACAGTGCCAATGAAAT
The DNA here is from genome assembly GCF_052065235.1 of Blautia sp. HCP28S3_G10. Taxonomy (NCBI): domain Bacteria; kingdom Bacillati; phylum Bacillota; class Clostridia; order Lachnospirales; family Lachnospiraceae; genus Blautia; species Blautia sp. HCP28S3_G10. Next base: position 2,959 of record NZ_JBQHUL010000025.1, read on the forward strand.
GTTGGATCGTAAGATGGCAGAATATGCACAGGCAGTCTGTCAGGAACGTCCGTGTTTCCATATTTCCCTGGTGCAGGATATCAGCCCAAACTGTGACTGCCATGGTGAAAATGATGCGGCAATCCTTCCTGATATTGGAATGTTTGCAAGTTTTGATCCTGTTGCTCTGGATCAGGCCTGTGCAGACGCATGTCTGAAAGCAACACCGATCGCAGGCAGTCAGCTTGGCGACAATCTTTCCCAGCCGGGATGGCACTGCCATCACGACCACTTTAAAGATTCCAATCCAAACATTGAATGGAAAGCTACTCTGGATCAGGCAGAAAAAATCGGCCTTGGAACCAGAGAGTATGAACTGAAGAGAATTAAATAAAATTAGGACAAAAATGCAGGTCGTAGCTGACCTGCATTTTTTATACCTTATTCCATGGGAGTGGAATCAGTAGTTATTATTTCGACTCCTTTTTCAATGAACCCCCGGCGGTTACGTTCATCAATCTGATTGATAATAAGCTTATTGATTGCTGAGATATCACACAGATAACAGAAAACTTTGCGATCCAATTTGCTGTTATCGGTTACCATAATAATTTCATCAGCTGCTTTTATCATGGCAGTTTTGATATCGACTTCGCCGTATGTACGGTTTGAAATACCAAAATCCAGATCTACAGCATCGCAACCAAGGAATGTTTTGTTTACGTGAAGTCGTGAGAAAAAATCTACAGCTACATTGCCAGTCAAAGTGTAAACAGGATCACTGAGTGTTCCTCCACATACAATGGCTGTCACATTGGGTTTGCCGGATAATTCCATGGCTATTTTTATGTCATCAGTTACAACAGTGATGTTTTTCTGAGTAATGTTCTTGGCAATTTCCAGAGTGGTGGAACCTGAGTCGAGAATGATGATATCTCCATCATTAATGTATCTGGCAGCAGCGATTCCGATACTTTTTTTGGCGGACTGATTGCGTTCTGCCTTGTAGGAATAAGGTATCTCATGAATGAGACTGGTATTGGTTGCCACTGCGCCTCCATGCGTCTTGACAATCAGACCGGAGGCAGCCAGAGCTTCGATGTCGCGCCGGATCGTAACCTTAGATACATTGAATTTCTGGGCAAGCTCAGCAGTGTTTGCTTTCTGAGTCTGATTGATATACTCAAGAATCTGTTCCTGACGTTCGATTTGAAACATAGTGATTTCCTCCTGAGGATACATAAAGATTCATGCTACTGTGAGACAGTAATATATGTATCCCTTCCATTGTAATAATTAGTCTAGGTATATTTTAGCATAGAAAGAAAAATAAAAAAAGGGGTAAGGAATATAAAAACGACATAAAAATAAATAAAAGAAATATTTTGACGAAAAAACATCGTTATAATTGATTGAATATGGAAAAAATAATAAAAATTATATATAAATTGTACAATTTAAGAACAAAAAGATTCATAAAAGAAAGAATAAATACATAAAAAAACATTGACAGATTAAAAATTAAAAGATATAATACAATCATCAAAAGAAAAGGACATAAAAAAACAAAAAAGAAACAAAACAAAACAGGAAAAGGAGGAAATGTAAATGAAAAGAAAGAGTGCTATGCTCACAGCAGTTTCTGTTGCAGCTGCTATGCTGGCCAGTACAGCAGTTCCGGTACTGGCTGATGGCTACACAATTGCAAACACTCCGAAGTGTATTGGTATTTCGTGGTGGGACAGAATGGAAGCTGGTAACGAGAGATATGCAGAAGCGTCAGGAAACGAAGTGTATCAGTCAGGTCCTACTGGTGATGCTGATACAGCAGTGCAGATTTCCAGTATTGAAGATGCAATTGCATCAGGTGTTGATGCAATTACAGTAATTCCATCGGACCCGTCTGCAGTAGAGACAACATTGGCCAAAGCCCGTGAAAATGGAATCGTTGTAATCTCTCATGAAGCAGAAGGTCTTGAAAATGTAGATTACGATATGGAAGCATTTGTAAATCAGGAATATGGTGCACATATGATGGATCTGCTTGCAGAAGAAATGGGAGGCAAAGGCGGATATGTCATTATGATGGGTACTCTGACAGCTGCGTCTCATCAGCAGTGGACAGAGGGTGCTATTAAACGTCAGGAAGAGAAATATCCGGATATGTATCAGGTATGTGACCCAGTTGAGGGTTCCAGCCAGGAAGCTGCTTACAGTGCTGCTAAAGAAGTAATTGCAACTTATCCGGAGATTGGTGGATTTATAGGTTGTGATACTAACGACCCGCCAGGAATTGCAATGGCAGTTGAAGAAGCAGGAAAAGCAGGAGATATTGCTGTAACAGGTACATGCCTTGTATCTCAGGCAAAAGATTATCTCAACAGTGGAACAATTAAAACTTTCACATTCTGGGATCCGGCAGATGCAGGTGAAGCAATGTGCTCACTGGCAGAAAAAGTTCTCAAGGGTGAAACAATTGAAGATGGCGTTGATTTAGGTGTAACAGGATACGAAAAATGTACAGTAAAAGATAACACTGTATATGGTGCTGCATGGGTAGATGTAACTACAGACAATATGAGCGATTATGATTTCTGATAAACTTTGAATATTGGAAAATGGAATAGGGGCTGTGCTATACAGCCCTTTGCTTATCTTAATAACTGGGTGGTGATAATTTGAAGAGTATTGTAAAAATTAAAAATATGTATAAATCCTTTTATGGTGCAATGGCATTAGATGGAATGGATTTCAGTATGAACGAAGGAGAAATTCGCTGCCTGATCGGAGAAAATGGCTGTGGGAAGTCTACAATGATTAAAGTAATTTCCGGTTTTCATCCGTTTGACAGTGGAGAACTGTATATTAATGATAAGCCATATAAGAAAATTACTCCTTCGGAATCAATTGCAGAAGGTATACAGGTTATTTACCAGGATTTTTCGTTGTTCCCAAATATGACAATTGCAGAAAATATCATGATGTATTCTACAGTTGCAAAAGGTGAAGTTGTAATTCATTGGAAAGAAATACGAAAAAAGGCAGAAGAAATTTTAAAAAAGGTTCAGTTTGACATAGATCCTGATATGTATGTGGCAGATTTGAATGTGGCCCAGAAACAGATGGTGGCTATCTGCAGAGCGATAGTTCAGAATGCACGGTTACTGATTATGGATGAGCCAACAACAGCATTGACAACCAGAGAAGTTGAACGTCTGTTTGAAATTGTCAGAAAGCTGAAAGAAGAAGGCGTTTCGATTTTGTTTGTAAGCCATAAGCTGGATGAGATTGCAGAAATCTGTGACAGTTACACAATTATGAGAAACGGAAAAAATGTGTTCCAGTCAGAAGTGGGAGAAGGCAAAATGTCAAAGGAAGAGATGGTGTACTATATGACAGGTAAGAAGTTCACCAGTGAAACTCATGTCTATATAGAACAAAGCCCGATCCCAGCACTGAAATTAAACAACCTGACATTAGACGGAACATTCGAAAATATTGATTTTTCACTATATAAAGGTGAAGTATTAGGCATTACAGGACTTCTGGGCTGTGGAAATGCCGAACTTGTAGAAACATTGTTTGGAATCAGAAAAGCCACAGGTGGAAGTATTGAAATTGCAGGAAAGAATGTAGGAATTTTTGGAAGTGTAGATGATGCATTGAATAATAAGATTGCATATGTACCAGAGGATAGATTGACAGAAGGTCTTCACTTAGATCAGAGTATTGCGGATAATGCAATTGCACGTATTGTGCGAAATTATACAGGACATTTTGGACTTCTGAATATGAAGGCTTTGAGAAAAAAACAGAAAGAAAGTCTTGGTTCTATGAGTGTGGCTGGAATGGTACCTAAAAATCCGGCAAATTCATTGTCAGGAGGTAACCAGCAGAAAATTGTTCTGATCAAATGGCTTGCATCGAACCCGGATATTCTTATTCTGAACAGTCCGACAGTAGGTGTGGATGTCGGAGCTAAAAGCGACATACATAAAATAATACGTGATCTGGCAAGAGAAAAAGGTGTGGCAGTGTTGGTGGTATCCAGTGATATGTATGAAATCATGCAGATATGCAATCGCGTACTTCTAATGAAAGAAGGTAAAATATCACAGGAAATTGACATAAAAGATACGTCAATGGATGAACTTGAAGAATTAGCTGCTTCAGATTGAAAGGAGGACGGGATATGAAAAAATTACTAAAAAACAGTCAGTTTGCTCTGTTCCTTCTGCTGGTAGCTACAGTCATAATATTCGGAATCATAAATCCGGATATTTTATCAGCGGCAAGTTTATTTGCGCTGGCAAGAACATGTGCGGTTCCTGCAATTTTTGCCCTTGCTATTATGCTGGTAATGATTCTGGGCGAGCTGGATATGTCATTCTGTATGATTGGAGCATTTGCTACGTATGCAACAATGTATTTTCTGACTACTAAGGGATATATGGATGTTCCAATCATATTGATATTTGTAATGTCGATTGGTATAGGTGTGGTTCTTCAGCTGCTTAACTGGGTTCTGATAGATAGGTTGAAAATGAAGTCCTTCATTGCAACACTTGGTACGCAGACCTTCCTGAAAGGTGCAGTACTGGCATTTGTAAGCTCGTCTTACATTTATACACTCCCCAATTCAGCAGTTAAATTTGGATCCACTTATATGGCAACGGCAAAGTACAAAAGTGGTGTTGAAAGTCAGCTGCCCAGAGCGATTCTTCTGACAATTGCAATGTATGCAATTCTTTATCTGGTGCTGGAGCACACAAATTTTGGTCGTAAATTATATGCTATAGGTGGAGATGCAGATGCGGCGAAACGTGCAGGAATTGCTGTTTCACGTACAAGATTTTTCGCATTTATTATTGTAGGAATCATCTGCGGAACAGGAGGAGTAATACATAACTGTCTTGGAAGATGCTCACTTCCAATGCCTACAGATCTTGTAGGACAGGAACTGAATGGCATGGCAGCAGTAGTTCTTGGCAGAGGAGCATCTATGCGGGCAAAAGGAACTGTGGTAGGAACTTTTCTTGGTGTTCTGCTTCTGCAGTTTATATCAAATAATCTGATCATGATAGGCGTGCCTTCTTACTATCAGGATTTTGTAACAGGAGTTATTGTTTTCCTGGGACTAGTTTCACAGTCAAGACAGAGAAGCGGTAGCAGTAAAAAGAAAGAAAAGAAGGAGGCGATGGCGTAATGAAAGAAAAGAAACTTCGATTCAAAATGGACGTAGACGTTGCGAAGATGACAGTCATTACCCTTCTGATTTTTGTAATAATGGTTTCCATAAACGGTAAATTCCTGAATCCCATGAATTTAACTTCCATGTGCTTTCAGCTGCCGGAACTGGGACTTTATTCTCTGGCGATGATGATGGCAATGCTTTCCAACGGCATTGATCTGTCTGTAGTATCTATAGGAAACCTGTCTGCCATATGTGCAGCAACAATTATGAAACAGGCTGTAGATAAAGGAATGACAGGTGGAGCTTTAGTTGGATTTATTATCCTTGGAATGCTGGCAGCGCTGGCAGTTGGTGCGTTTTTCGGATTCTTTAATGGATTTGTAATTGCAAACCTGAATCTGGCCCCGATGTTATCTACGATGGCCACACAGACTTTTATCAAAGGAATTTCAATCATAATCACACAGGGAAAAAGTGTTTCAGGAGCACCGAAAGAATATGTATATTTTGGTTCAACTACTCTTCTGGGAATTCCCTATACAATGTGGCTGCTTATTATTGTGTTTATAATAACAGGAATTTTATTGTACAGAACCAGATTTGGTTTTGAAGTAAAAATGGTAGGAGCAAATCCAAAAGCCAGTCATTATACAGGAATAAATGTTAAAAAAGTCTACATAAAAACATATTTGTATTCAGGTATTATAAGTTCTGTCTGTGGTCTTGCAATTCTGATGAGAACCAACACAGCAAAAGCTGATTATGCATTTACATATGTAATGCAGGCGATTTTGTGCAGTGTACTTGGAGCAACAAATCCAAACGGCGGTACAGCAAAAATATCCTGTATGATTCTTGCACTTCTGTCATTACAGTTCCTGTCTTCAGGTTTTAATATGATGCATTTTGACAGTTATTTCAAGGAATTTACATGGGGACTGTTGTTGATTGTGGTTCTGAGTATCAATTTCTTTACAGCTTATTTCCGCCAGAAACGGGGACAGCATAAAGCGTAATGCAGGAGGTAGATATGCAGAAAAAATATTTGCTGGGATTTGATGCAGGAACATCCGAATCCAAAGGAACTCTGACAGATCTTGAAGGCCATGTGCTGGCAACTACTTCTGCAAAACATGGAATTATTTCACCATATCCTGGATTTGCAGAACATGATCCGATTGCAGATTGGCTGGGTGATCTGAAGAAAATAATCAGGAGTCTTCTTGACCAGGTAAATGGTCAGGCGGAGGAGATTGCAGCAATAGGAATCAGCACGATCATGGCAGCGGTAACATTCGTAGATGAAAACTGTGAACCACTGCGAAATGCAATTTTGTATGGCATTGATACACGCTGTATGGAGCAGGCTGAAGAAATCAATCAGAAAATAGGGCCTGAGAGGATGCTGCAGGAGTTTGGAACATTATGTACAGTAGAGCATTTTGGAGCAAAAATCTTATGGGTAAAAGAAAATGAGCCAGAGATTTTTTCAAGAACAAAACATATCACATTTGCTTCAGGATTTCTGACAGCCCGTCTTACTGGCAACTATTATGTAGATAAGTATTCCGCAAGCAGTGCACTGCCAATGCTGGATATAAAAACGCAGCAGTGGAATGATGAATTCTGTGAATTGATTTGCCCGAAAGAAATGCTTCCGACTATTGCCGAAAGTACATATTCCATAGTAGGTACAGTTACTGCAAAAGCAGCCGAAGAAACCGGACTTGCAGAGGGAATAACTGTTATCTGCGGGACGACAGATGCAGGTGCAGAGGCAGTCAGTGTAGGAGTTGTCAAACCGGGAGATACCATGCTGATGTATGGCTCTACAGCATTTTATATTGGAGTAACAAGCGAGAAAGTAAATGGAACAAAGATGTGGAGCAATCCATATACCATAGATGGCAAGTATTGCTGTACAGGAGGTATGGCAACCACGGGATCTCTTACCAGATGGATTAGGGATGAGATGGCTAAGGAGCTTGTCGCTGGTGAAGAATTAGGGGGAGAAAATGCTTATACTGCACTTTTCAGAGAGGCAGAAAGTGTTCCGGCAGGAAGTGACGGACTCATTGTTCTTCCGTACTTTCAGGGAGAAAGAATGCCGATTCAGGATCCGAAGGCAAAAGGCGTCTTTTTCGGATTAAACCTACAGCACACAAGAGGTCATATCATTCATGCTGCATTTGAAGGAATTGGATATGGGATTTCTCAGAACCTTCAGCTGTTTGAAGATGCAGGAGTACCAGTTGGTCGTGTCACTGCTGTAGGAGGTGGAACAAAATCATTGCTCTGGTTACAGGTAGTAAGTGATATTTGTGGAATTATACAGCAGGTTCCAGAAGTTACAGTAGGTGCTTCTTATGGAGATGCTCTGATGGCAGGTCTTGCAATTGGAACGATAGAAAGTCCTGAAGCCATAAAAAATCTGATAAAGATAAAGTATGTTATAGAACCGAATATGGAGAATAATAAAGAATATAAGAAATATAAAGAGTTATTTGCGGAACTTTATGAAAATAATAAAAATATAATGCACCAGTTATGGTAATAAGAAAAGAATGGAGGAACGCACTATGAAATGGATTAAGGAAGTATTTGGAACGGAGAAACCAATTGTTGCAATGTGTCATCTGCAGGCAATGCCAGGGGATCCATATTATGATAAAGGAAAAGGAATGAAGGATGTTCTGGATAAGGCAAGACATGATCTGCTTGCACTCCAAAAAGGCGGAGTAGATGCAGTTATGTTCAGTAATGAATTCAGTCTTCCATATCTGACAAAAGTTAAGACAGAGACAGTTGCAAGTATGGCTCGTATTATCGGTGAACTGAAAGATGAAATTGAAATTCCGTATGGTGTAAACTGTTTATGGGATCCAATTGCATCGTTGAATCTTGCTGTGGCTACAGATGCAAAGTTTGTACGTGAAATTTTTACAGGTGTATACGCAAGTGATTTTGGTCTCTGGAATACAAACTGCGGTGAAGTGGTACGTCATCAGAGAGAAATAGGTGCTGAAAATGTGCGTCTGATGTTCAATATTGTACCAGAAGCAGCACAGTACCTTACAAACAGAAGTATTGAATCTATTGCAAAGACAACAGTGTTTAACTGCCGTCCGGATATCTTATGCGTATCAGGAGCTACTGCCGGATCTGCAACAAATCCGGAAACACTGAAACGTGCAAAATCTTCAGTTCCGGAGACACCTGTTTTTGCAAATACCGGCTGTCGTGTTGATACAATTGAAGGAATTCTTCAGATTGCAGACGGAGCGGTTGTAGGAACAACCTTCAAAATTGATGGTAAGTTTGAAAATCTGACAGACGAAGCCCGTGTAAAAGAATTCATGGATATTGTAAAGGATTTCCGCAAGTAAGACAGTTGCTTAAGGGGGCACATAAATGAATACTGATAAAAGATGGAAAGCATTAGGAGAATCTCTGGTTAATTATTCACTGGAAATGAAACCTGGAGAGAAACTGATGATTGCAATGTATGAAACAGAATCTTATCCGCTGGCATTGGCAGCATATGAAGCTTGCATAAAGGCAGGCGGATATCCCCAGATTCAGTTTATGAGTGAAGCATTGAAACATGCAGTGCTGAAATATGGAAATGAAGATCAGATATCATGGGTTCCAGAAATTGAAAAATATGGTATGGAATGGGCTGACTGCTATCTTGCTTTGCGAGGTGCATTTAACCTTAATGAGTGTTTCGACATTCCTGCAGACAAAGTTGCAAAATACCAGAAAGCAATGGGAACAATTTCGGGACTGAGATGGAAAGAAACCAGATGGGCGTTGGTACGTGTCCCGAATGAGCGGTTTGCTCAGCAGGCAAATGTAAGCTATGAGTATATGATGGATATGTTTTTTAATGCATGTTCCATAGATTGGCCGGCTCATGTAGAACAGTGGCAGAAGGTTGCAGATATTCTGGATAAGGGAAAGCATCTGCACCTGAAATCCAAGGGAACAGATTTCTCTTTCGATTATGAAGGAAAAAAATGGATTGTATCAGACAATAAAACCAATATTCCTGATGGAGAGATAAATGTATCACCAATTTGGGATACAGTAAAGGGTGTGGTTACATTTGATTTTCCTGCAACGATTGGAGGAAAAGTAATTCATAATCTGAAATTGACTTTTGAAAATGGCATTGTTTCAGATGTACAGGCAGATGATAATGTGGATTTCGTTAAAAGTATTATAGCATCAGATGAGGGTTCTAACAGAATTGGAGAATTTGCGTTTGGAACAAATCCGTACGTGAATGTCTGCACTACAGACATCCTGATCGATGAAAAAATTTTCGGCACTGTGCATATGGCACTTGGAAGACCATATGACAATGCCTATTATTCTTCCATTCACTGGGATATCATAAAAGATATGAGAAATGGAGGAACCGTTGAAATAGATGGAAAAGTTATCTACAAAGACGGAAAGTTCCTGATTTAAAATATTGAATAAAAATAAGACAGAATAGTTAAACAAAAGCCGTAGATTGTGTAATCTGCGGCTTTTGTTTATGCTTAGGTTCATCTTCCATAGTATAACCTCTATCGCAAACTTAGAAAATTCTTGTAAAATAATGTCGAAAGAACATTCTGGACTCTATATAAATAATGTGGTAGAATTAAAAAAAGAACATAAAGTTCCTAAACTGAAAAAGGCTGGTGGTCAATGACAAGGGAAAATATTTTATCACAGACAATATCTACAGCAGTACAAAGTGAAAGTGCGGTGTATGATAATGTATGTAAGAAACTGCTTGCGAACAAGGATATTCTTGCATGGATTATGAAGAGCTGTATGGAAGAATACGAGGATTGTTCCATTGAAGAGATTACGCAGAAGTATATTGAAGGTGAACCGCAGATATCAGATACGGCGGTGCATCAGGATGAGGTACTGGAACAATCAAAGATAAAAGGTTTAAATACAGAAGATAAAAGCATTACAGAAGGAACTGTAGTTTATGATATACGATATCAGTCAACTGCGCCGGAAGCAGGGGGGATAATCCGGTTAATAATCAATGTAGAAGCACAGAATGATTTTTATCCGGGATACCCAATTATTATGAGGAGTATGTATTATTGTTCGAGAATGATATCAGCGCAGTATGGGACAGAGTTTGAGAAGTCTGAGTACGATAAGATAAAGAAAGTCTATTGTATATTTATATGTGTAAACTGTCCAAAGAAAAGGAAGAACACCATTAATCGGTATTCGATTCATGAAGAATATCTGAGAGGAGATTTTCATGAAAAAAAGGAACGTTACAATCTGCTGACATCAGTGATGATCTGTCTGGGAGATGCAGATGATCCGGAGGGGACGGGAGTGCTGAGACTTTTGGAAGTATTGCTGTCACCGGACAGATCAGTGGAGAATAAGAAGAAAATATTACAGGAAGAATTCGGAATAAAAATGACAGAAGAGCTGGAAGAGGAGGCGAAAGAAATGTGTAATCTCAGTAAAGGATTGATAGACAGAGGCAGAGCAGAAGAAAGACAGCAGGCGTTCATAAAAACAATACAGATGATTACCAATTTGATGGCATCAATGAACTGGTCAATTAAGCAGGCTATGGATGCACTTGGAATTCCAGAGGGAGAACGAGCGAAATATACAGCTGGCCTAAAATAGAAGTCCAAGAACATAAAGGTGCAAAAACGAAAAAGGCTGGTGGTCAATGAAAAGGGAAAATATTTTATCGCAGACAATATCTACAGCAGGACAAAGTGAAAGTACGGTGTATGATAATGTATGTAAGAAACTGCTTGGGAACAAGGTTATTCTTGCATGGATTATGAAGAGCTGTATGGAAGAATACGAGGATTGTTCTATTGAAGAAATTACACAGAAGTATATTGAAGGTGAACCGCAGATATCGGATACGGCGGTGCATCAGGATGAGGTACTGGAACAATTAAAGATAAAAGGTTTAAATACAGAAGATAAAAGTATTACAGAAGGAACTGTAGTTTATGATATACGATATCAGTCAACTGCACCGGAAGCAGGGGGAATAATCCGGTTAATAATCAATGTAGAAGCACAGAATGATTTTTATCCGGGATATCCAATCATTATGAGGAGCATGTATTATTGTTCGAGAATGATATCAGCGCAGTATGGGACAGAGTTTGAGAAGTCTGAGTACGATAAGATAAAGAAGGTCTACTGTATATTTATATGTGTAAACTGTCCGAAGAACAGGAAGAACACCATCAACCGGTATTCGGTTCATGAAGAGCATCTGAGAGGAGATTTTCATGAAAAAAAGGAACGTTACAATCTGCTGACATCAGTGATGATCTGTCTGGGAGATGCAGATGATCCGGAGGGGACGGGAGTGCTGAGACTTTTGGAAGTATTGCTGTCACCGGACAGATCAGTGGAGAATAAGAAGAAAATATTACAGGAAGAATTCGGAATAAAAATGACAGAAGAGCTGGAAGAGGAGGCGAAAGAAATGTGTAATCTTAGTAAAGGATTGATAGACAGAGGAAGAGCAGAAGGAAGAGCAGAAGGAAGAGCGGAAGGCAGAGCAGAAGAAAGACAGCAGGCGTTCATAAAAACAATACAGATGATTACCAATTTGATGGCATCAATGAACTGGTCAATTAAGCAGGCTATGGATGCACTTGGAATTCCAGAGGGAGAACGAGCGAAATATACTGCGGGTCTAAAATAAAATGGAAAAACACCATCAACCGGTATTCGGTTTATGAAGAATATCTGAGAGGAAATTTTTATGAAAAAAAGGAACGTTACAATCTGCTGACATCAGTGGAGAGCAAAAGAAAATATTACAAGAAGAATTCGGAATAGAAATGACAGTAGGATTGAAGCTGAGGATTCATCGGAAAGGTGCAGATTAATGTCTGCATCTTTTTTATATAGTGTTTGCCTGAAAAGTGAATCCATGTTATCATAAAAAAACAGCTGGATTATGCTGAACCTGTTTATAATAATGTGAAATTGGGTATATCAGCATTAAAAGAAACTATAATGGGGAAAGGGAAACTTATGGAAAAACACAAACATGAAAGAAGTACATTTTCGGGCAAACTGGGATTTGTACTGTCTGCAGCCGGTGCTTCAGTAGGCCTTGGAAATATATGGAGATTTCCGTATCTGGCAGCGAAGTATGGCGGTGGTATTTTTTTACTGGTTTATATTATTCTGGCACTTACTTTTGGTTATACAATGATTATAGCTGAAACTGCTTTGGGACGAATGACGAAAAAAAGTCCGGTAGGCGCTTTTCACAAGTTTGGAAAGTCTAAGTGTTTATCTTTTGGCGGTTGGATCAACGCCATTATTCCAGTACTGATTGTACCGTATTATTCCGTTATTGGTGGCTGGGTAATTAAGTATCTTGTAGAATATGTAAAAGGAAACAGTCAGAGACTGGCAGCGGATGGTTATTTTTCAGGATTTATTTCCAATGGAATATCGACAGAAGTCTGTTTTATTGTATTTGCACTGATCACATTACTGATTATTTATGCGGGTGTACAGAATGGCGTTGAGCGTGTTTCAAAATTTATGATGCCAATTCTTGTAGTTTTATCTGTGATCATTGTAATTTATTCAGTTACGAGACCAGGTGCAATGGAAGGGGTAAAATATTTCCTTATACCGAATCTGGCTAATTTTTCCTGGATGACAGTTGTGGCAGCTATGGGACAGATGTTTTATTCTTTGTCTATCGCAATGGGAATTCTTGTTACTTTCGGCTCTTACATGAAAAAAGATGTTTCTATTGAAGGCTCTACCCAAAATGTAGAAATTTTCGATACAGCAATTGCTATGATGGCTGGTCTGATGATTATTCCTGCAGTTTTTGCATTCTCAGGTGGAGATCCGGATACTCTGCAGGCAGGTCCCTCACTGATGTTTATCACTATTCCGAAAGTTTTTGCAAGCATGGGAATGGGAACTTTTGTGGGAATTATGTTTTTTGTACTGGTTCTCTGTGCTGCACTTACAAGTTCTATTGCTCTGACGGAAAGTGCAGTATCCACATTCCAGGATGAACTGGGATGGGGACGTAAGAAAGCTACAGTTATTGTTGGTGTGATCATGGTTATTCTTGGAAGTCTTTCCTCGTTGGGATATGGTCCGCTGGCGTTCGTGAAGATTATTGGAATGCAGTTCCTGGATTTCTTTGATTTCCTTACCAATTCTGTAATGATGCCGATTGCAGCGATAGCTACCTGTCTTCTGGTATCCAGAGTTATTGGTGTTAAGAAGATTGAGGAAGAAGTTATGCTGGAAGGTGGTACTTTCAACAGAAAAAATATTTTTAATTTCATGATCAGATATCTTTGCCCGATTTTCGCAGCAATCATATTGTTCAGTTCCGTGGCAAATGCCTTCGGATGGATTTCCATGTAAAATAAAATTCCGCAGCACTTCAGATATTGAGGCGCTGCGGTTTTGTTATACTTTTGGCTGATATCTCATATCAGATACATTGTAGACAGTAATAAATGCTTTGGAATCAAGTTTGTTAATGAAATTCATCAGCTTCTGATATTCAGTTTTGTCTACGATAGTGATAATTTCGTTGCGTTTCTGCATATTGTAGGCACCATATGCTTCATAAATTGTAGCACCACTGTGGAGTTCATGGATAATGAAATCACGGAGTTCTTCTTCTTTCTGGGTGATGATACATACCCGTCGCTTGATATTATGATCAAAAATAAAATGATCCAGAACAATTCCATTAAAATAAGTACCAAGGATACTTAGGACTACAGTTTTTTTGTCGTAAACAAGTGCTGCAGACAGGGCAACACACATGCCGGACAGAGACATGGCTTTGCCAAGTTCCATATGCAGATACTTGTTCATGATTTTTGCTACGATATCAAGCCCACCGGAAGAAGCGTTTCTGTTAAAAAGAATGCTTAAGCCTACACTGACTACAAGAATGTAACACAGAACATCAAGTTCCTGACTGTCTGTCATGGATCCGAAATTTGGAAAAATCTTTTCAAAAAGGCCAAGAAAAACAGGAAGCAAAATACTCGTGTAAACTGTTTTTACTCCAAATTCTTTTCCACAGGTAAAAAATCCAATGATCAGAAGTATAACATTCAGGATCATGGTAATAGCGGAAAGAGGTAGTGGTACAAAATTTGATAATACGATACCCAGGCCGGAAATACTACTGACAGAAGTATGACTTGGTACCAGGAAAAAATAGACGGCTGCTGCGATGATGGCAACAGCCACTGTCAGGATCAGGGTTTCCAGCAGGATTTTGGTATAATTAAGTTGTTTTTTCATAGAAATAATTCTCCGAATATTATTTTTCATAAACAGGAAGGTCAACGATGATCGGTTCATGCTCCATTGCCGGGATAATTTTATCTGTCAGATCACTGGTAAGGAACTTCAGACTCGAGGTATTGATGCATGGATGACATCCGAAGTACTGATCTTTAAGTACATCTTTATCAATCAGAAGCTGAACTTTTTTTTCAGTATCATTCATCAGCCCCATGACGCTGACAGAACCCGGAGTAATATCCAGATACTTTTCCATATATTCCGGTTTTGCGAAAGATAAACGAGCTGAATGGATCTGTGCTGACAGATCTTTGGTTTTGAATGGCTTGTCTCCCGGCATCAGGAGCAGGTAGAAATTTGTTTCCTGACGGTTGCAGAGAAAGAGATTCTTGCAGATGGCGGTATCATCGCCAAGTGTACGGTCAATTTCTTCGCAGGCTTCCATGGTCATGGCCGCCGCATGGTCTACTCGCTGATAAGATATCCCCAGTTTATCCAGGAGATCATAGACTCTGATTTCTTTTTCAAGCCTTCCGGCTGTATCTATCGGTCTTCCATTTACTAATCCCATTTTATAAACTCCTTTGTAATGTTTTACAAGATGATAATTATTTTAACGGTATTTCAAAGAAGTGTAAACCCTTTATGTGATTATCAAAGTACAAAATAAGTTGCAATAGTGTTGGATTGTGTTATAATATTTCAAAAATGAACTATTCAAAAATGTATGAAATGAGGAATGAATATGCAAATATTATGGACAGTCGTAGTTACATTTTTTGCAGGCATGGGAGCGGGGCTTGGGACTGGTTTTGCAGGTATGAGTGCTGCAGCCGTTATAAGTCCTGTGCTGATAACATTTCTGGGCATGGATCCTTACATGGCAGTAGGAATTGCATTGTCATCAGATGTTCTGGCAAGTGCAGTATCCGCTTATGTTTATGGAAAGAATAAAAATCTCGATATTAAAAACGGACTTATAATGATGGGAACTGTGCTGATATTTACTGTGTTTGGAAGTTATATCTCAAGCCTGGTTCCGTCAACAACAATGGGTAATTTTTCTGTATTTATGACATTCCTTCTGGGAATTAAATTTATCGTAAGACCGGTTATGACCACCAAAGAAAGCATGCAGAGTGTTTCAGCGAAGAAAAGGGCAATACAGTCCGTGATATGTGGAATGATCATTGGTTTTATCTGTGGTTTTATCGGTGCCGGCGGTGGTATGATGATGCTTCTTATTCTTACATCTGTTCTTGGATATGAACTGAAAACAGCAGTGGGAACAAGCGTATTTATTATGGCATTTACAGCTTTTACAGGTGCTGTATCGCATTTCGCAATAGGTGGAATACCGGATATAACAGTCTGGATCCTTTGTATCATATTTACATTTATCTGGGCACGGATCGCAGCAGTTTTTGCAAACAAAGCATCCACAAAGACTCTGAACAGAGCGACCGGTATAATCCTTGTGATATTGGGTATTGTAGTAATGATGTTTTCTTTACTGGCAAAATAAAATATATAAAAAGGCGGAATTCTGAAATAAGATCAGGTTTCGCCTTTTATAGTGCAATATAAAATTATTCAGACTGAAGAATTATGTTCAGATTTTTCTCTATGGAATCAAGTATCTCAGTAAGAAGAGCACGCTGGTCGTAGCTGATTCCTGTCAGAGTCTTTTCCATAAAATCATGCTGAAGTTTTTTGCCCTGTTCGATGACTGGCAGGGCTTTTTTTGTGCAGAGAAGTTCAGTTTTTCGTCGGTCACCCTCCACAGAATTTCTTTCAAGATATCCGTCCCGGACAAGCTTATCCACATTTACAGAAACAAGATTGGCTTTCAGTTTGCGGACTTCTACAATATCTCTGGCAGATTTATAATCAGGATTATTTGCCAGAAACATGAGAATATCAAATGCAGTCTGAGGGATATTCAGTTGCTGGCACAGAGATTTGCAGGTTTTATTATATGCCAGAGACATTTTTCTGGCGAATTCTATATTCATATGCATAAAAACTCCTTAAGTTCATTCGCAGTAATTTGAATTATTCTTTTTTTGTATAGTCTATATTTGAATAAAAATTTATTTTAATTATAAATTGTTGGCAAAAACAAAGCAAGTATGAAAAACATTACTTCCCTGTCTGAGTAAATATCTGTTATAATAAGTAATACGGCAAAGTGATATTTGCTGTAATTTTTACAGGATGAGGAAAAAATATTGGAAGGGAATTTAACAAAAGGGCCTATTCTAAAGACTCTGACGAAGCTTGCACTTCCTATCATGGCGTCTTCTTTTCTTGGAACGCTTTATAATATTACAGACATGGCATGGATTGGTCTGCTTGGTTCAAAAGCTGTGGCGGGAGTTGGTGTAGGTGGAATGTTTACCTGGCTTTCCCAGGGACTTGCATCCATGTCCAGAATGGGAGGGCAGGTGCAGGTTGCCCAGTGCATAGGCCGCGGTGAGAGAGAAAAGGCTCATAAATTTGCGCAGGCAGCAGTTCAGCTGTCTACTTTTACGGGATTGCTTTTTGCGGCAATCTGCCTTATTTTTACCAGACCGATGGTAGGATTTTTCCAATTACAGGATGCGGAAGCTCATGCGGCAGCAATGTCTTATACCAGGATTGCCTGCGGACTGATCGTATTTTCATTTCTGACGGTAACGCTGACAGGAATTTATACTGCGCAGGGGGATTCAAGGACACCTTTTCTGGCAAACCTGGTCGGACTGGGACTGAATATGATCCTGGATCCGGTGCTTATCCTTGGTGCGGGACCTTTCCCCAAAATTGGAGCAGCCGGTGCAGCTATTGCAACAGTTACTTCACAGGCAGTTGTTATGAGTATTATGATGCTGGGTGTCATAGTGCAGAAAAAGGAAAATGTACTGAAAGGTATTAGATTATTTACAAAGATTTCGCGGGAATGCCTTGAAGGGATCTGCAGGATCGGTATTCCTACAGCAATTCAGGGAATGGCATATTGTGTGATTTCTATGGTACTTACGAGAATGGTATCCGGTTATGGGGCAGAAGCAGTTGCTACACAGAGAGTAGGTGGTCAGATAGAATCTATTTCCTGGAATACAGCAGATGGTTTTGCCTCTGCGCTGAATGCATTTACGGCTCAGAACTATGGAGCAAAAGAGATGGGACGTGTAAAAAAAGGATATCGGGCGGCTCTCTGGACAGTAGGTATCTGGGGGCTTCTGATCACAGCTGTGTTTATTATGTTCCCGCGCCCGATTGCTGAGATCTTTTTCCACGAACCGAAGGCTGTTTCTATTGCAATAGGATACCTGATCATCATTGGATTCAGTGAAGCTTTTATGTGTGTGGAACTGACGACAATAGGTGCACTGTCAGGTCTTGGGAAGACACGTCTCTGCAGTGTTATCAGTATTGCGTTTACCAGTGCGAGAATTCCGTTGGCGATCATTCTTGGCGGTATCATGGGACTTACCGGTATATGGTGGGCATTTTCCGCAACATCTATTGCGAAAGGAATTATTTTTGCAATTACATTCTTCTGGATTACAGGGAACAACCGGTAACTGTTCACAGGTAATATCCTGAGACAACAATCGGGTTGTTAAAAAAAATAAAATTTTGCTTGCATTTTCTATGAAATATGATATTATAGTTTGTGCATTGCAAATGCGGGTGTAGTTCAATGGTAGAACACCAGCCTTCCAAGCTGGATACGTGGGTTCGATTCCCATCACCCGCTTTTTTTGTGTCTTTTTTTCTATGATATCTTAAATGATTTCCAATAAATATTTTCCCAATTAAAATATATAAAGAAAGTTTGAAAAATGTTGATTAAAAATTTCATCTAATTTATACTTTAATAAGTATATGCTAAGCAACGTAGAAAACAGGAGAAAAAGAATGAGTGAGAATAAAAAATCCGGTTTTCCGGTGGATTTTGCATGGGGTGCAGCAACCAGTTCTTATCAGGTTGAGGGAGCAGTAAATGAAGATGGCAAAGGCATGCATATCTGGGATGTATTTACGAAAGAAGAAGGAAGAATCTGGGGCAACCATAATGGAGATATCGCCTGCGATCATTATCACAGATTCAGAGAAGATGTTCAGTTAATGAAGAAAATGGGACTGAAAGCTTACCGTTTTTCTATCGACTGGTCAAGAGTTCTTCCAGAAGGCAGTGGAAAAATAAATGAAAAAGGAATTGCATTTTATAATGCACTGATCGATGAACTTCTGAAAAATGATATTGAACCGTATGTTACCCTGTATCACTGGGAACTTCCATATGAGCTGTACAAAAGAGGCGGATGGATGAATCCGCAGATTGTTGAATGGTTTGGTGAATATGCGAAACTTGTGGCAGAACAGTTCAGCGACAGGGTAAAATATTTCTTTACACTGAATGAGCCTCAGTGCTTCGTGGGACTTGGATTCGTGAACGGAGATCATGCACCTGGAGTGCAGGCACCGATTCGCGACACGTTTGAAATGGCACATAATGCTCTGAAAGCACATGGCCGGGCTGTTCAGATGCTGCGGCAGTATGGAAAACAAAATCTGGTGATCGGATATGCACCGACAGCTTCGATGTGTTATCCGGAGACAGAACGTGAAGAGGACATTGCAGCAGCCAGAGAAGCTTTGTTTTCCCTTCCTCCTGCTGGCAGAGAGTGGACCTGGAATGTGAGCTGGTGGTCTGATCCGGTGCTTCTGGGCCATTATCCTGAAGAGGGGATTATGAAATATGAAAAATATCTTCCGAAAATTACGGAAGAAGACCTGAAACTGATTTCTGAACCAATTGATATGTATGGACAGAATATATATAACGGTCGATGCATACGTATGGGCAAAGATGGTAAACCAGAGGAGGTAATGAGATACGAAGGATTTCCGAAAACCGCTATTGACTGGCCGGTGACGCCGGAATGTCTTTACTGGGGACCACGTTTCCTGTATGAACGCTACAGAAAACCGATTTATATAACAGAAAACGGTCTTTCCTGTCATGACGTAATATCATTGGATGGCAAAGTACATGATCCTAACAGGATTGACTTTACGGCAAGATATCTGGGGCAGCTGAAAAAAGCCTGTGATGATGCAGATATCAGAGGATATTTTCACTGGTCCCTGATGGATAATTTCGAATGGTCCAAAGGCTATTCTGAAAGATTCGGCATGATATATGTGGATTACAGAACACAGGAAAGAATATTGAAAGATTCGGCATACTGGTACAAAAACATTATAGAGACAAACGGACGGGAACTCTGATACAGATAAAATAATGAAGGGACGTGGAACGAATGAGAAAATTTGAAAAATGCAAACGTATTCTGGCATTTCTACTGGTTTCTCTGCTGATGGTGCAGCAGTGCAGTGTTGCAATTTTTGCTGACGGACAGACTGTGAATGCAGTGGAAGTACCAGGGCAGGAAAACAGTGCCGCTGAAAATTCAGAAGAAAATGAAGAAGATGTTACATCAAAGGAGGCAGATGCGGAACAGGCAGAACCGACGCAAACGCCGGAAGCAACGGTAACGCCGGAAGCAACGGTAACACCAGAACCAACGGTGACACCGGAGCCGACAGAAATGCCTGAGGTAACAGAGACACCTGAGGAAGCAGAGACAACAGAGACACCTGAAATAACAGCAACTCCGGAAGTAACAGTAACGCCGGAAGTTATACCAGAAGAAAAGAAAGATACAGAAGAAGAAACAGATCAGGATAAAGCAGGTGTAGACTGGAGTTATTCTACGAATTTGAATGATTTTGTAACAAAGGCTGAGGTTGTTGGCGTCTCTGTTAAAGATGGCAAATATCAGCTTGAAGAGAATGAAGATTATACAATTCGACTATCATTTGCTGAGAACAGACAGCTCCAGTTCAGTGACAATGATGAAGATAATGGGACTTTATATTATGCATTGCCAGAAGGTCTGACGTTGCCGGAAAGTTTCAGTGGACAGAGTCATCCATTTAATATTGAAACTTCCGCAGGCACACTGGAGAATAATACTTTTGAATATGATGCTGCAAATAATCGGATAGTTGTGCATCTTAATACAACGCATGTTAATTATGAGGCTTTTAAAGGATCTCCGGATGCAAAATTCAGCCTCGATATGCAGGTGCATTTCAGTAAAAATGTAAAAACTATTGATTTTGGAAATGACATTATAGTGGAAGTCAAAATTAATTCAGAACATAATCTGGATGTTACCAAAAAGGCAACTTATAATCGAGAAGGCGGTTATATTGAATATCAGATTAATATCACATCAACAGGAAGCAACTCAAATGTACACGTTACAGACACACTGACCGGAGAACTCCTGAAGATGTATGATGCATCAGATATTACAAAGATTTCTTCAAGCGTAAAAGGTAATCTGAAAGATGGAGAATCGAAGCTGGAACCTTCTTTTGACAGCAATAAAATGATGTTTACCATTCCTTCCATGGAATCCGGTGAAGTAATTACAATTGTATATCGTGCAAAGATTGATTACAGCAAGATTACATCTGGTGTAAAAGCAACTACAGAAAATACTAAAAATACAGTTACGGTAGAGGGCGATGACGTACAGGATACTGCCAGCGCAGGAATCAAAGACAACAGAATTTATTTTCCAATGATCCGGAAAAATGTCAATTCAGATAATCAGGTCAGTGGAAGTACGTACACCTATACGATTATTGTAAATGAAGATGCAAAATATAATCTTTCCGGACAGACAATTGTGGATTCCATTACGGAAAACAGTGATTTTATGATATTTACAGGTGACGGAATCACAGTAGTGAAATACAACGGTAACGATCAGATTGGAGATCCAATAAGTGTTTCATGGGAAGATCTTAGAATTGACCCGCAAAAGGATAAAACCTGGAAATATACTCTGCCATCAGATACCGAAAAATACATATATAAGATTACTTATACAGCACAGGGGACAAATGATACCCTGGAAAATAAAAAGGTGCGGAACAGAGCATCTTTTGAAGATGGCAGTAATGGTTGGAACAGAGATGTCACAGTGAGACCTGTTAATGGAGTTCTCAGTGTTGATAAAAGTGGTAAGATCATAACCGGCGCAACTGCCCAGGATAAACAGATTGAATGGACAGCATCATTTAATGTGGTAAAAAATAAAGAATATACAAACTGTGTACTGGAAGATATACTTCCGAGTGCGAAGATTGATGGTAAATATTATTCAGATTCTCTTGTTGAAAATTCTGAGGATGTCAAAAAATCTGTGACTATATCAGGACTTAGTGACAATGAGGATTATGAACTGGAAAAATATACGGATAATAATGGAGTAAACTGCTTCAGAATAAAATTTTATTATGAAGAAAACGGACAGAAAATATATGGTCTGCAAACATCTGAAAAAGAGCGAACAATTACAGTTACTTATCGTACAGATGTGGATAAGACATGGATTGGAAAATCAGACGAAAAGAATTACAGAGAGCATAAAAATACAGTCAGAGTGTCTGCTTCAGGTACAACAGCAGATAAAGATGCAACGGTTGTCGTACATACAAGAACTCTTAATATAAAAAAATCAGCGAAAACGGTGTTTACAGATGATAATGGACTCAGTGTGATCCGATACGAAGTCGTTATTACTGGAATAGACAGTGACAGTATTACAATTGATGATATTTTTAAAAAAGATCAGCTGATTTATTATGAAGATAATAATTATAAATCCTCCATCGGTTTTGACAGCAAAAATAATTATAAAACAGACAGAGGTGGTAAACTGTCCTATACTGTGACAAAAACAGGTACTCAGTTTACTATAAGTGAAATCCCGAAAACAACTGTCGGTGATTACTATCCAAACTGTAAACTGACCTATTATATGAAAGTAAACGGTACAGACGGCCTGGAAACCATCAAATCAACTGAACAGGGTGGAAAAGTTACAAACACAGTTAAACTTGGTGATCTGGAATCTTCTGTCAGTACAGAGGTTGCCGGAGATGATACTCCGATCCAGAAGGATATGACAGAGGGTACTGCATCAAACGGATTTACAGCAACTTATACTCTGACTGTTAATAAAGATAAGAGAAAATATGGCACAGAAGATACACTTAATGTAGATGATGTGATGCAAAATGCATGGCTTACAAATATAGGCGAAATGAAGATTACGACAGATCCGGAAGAAAAAGCGGGTCAGGTGACAACAACAATGGATGAAGCGACCAAGACACTTCATTTCATAATTCCTAATGAGACAAAAGTGGTTATCCAGTACAAGGCGAAATGGTTCGGACAGGGTAATGTTGATCACAGAAATACAGCAAGTGTGTATGGATATACAACAGAGACAAGTGAAAACTGTGATGCATCTTACGGAGGAAGCGGAACAGCCAGTCAGTATAAATTATCTGTCTATAAGTATGACAGTGCAAACTTCCGTAAAGGACTGGATGGAGCGACATTTGAACTTCAGGAGTATTTTAAAGATGGCTGGGAAGATGTAAAGGCAAATGATGGAAAGACCGTATCAGTCACCACTGATGATAAAGGAGTGGCAACTCTTTATGGACATCAGGGTAATAATGGCTGGGCACTTAATCCGAATGTAAAATATCGTCTGGTAGAAACTAAGGCACCAGATGGATATACACCTATAAGCGAGCAGGATTCGCCTGTGTTTACAATCTCCACAGATGGTAAACATGGTGCAGCAGATGGAACTTACTATTATTATAGTGGAGAGGAAATTCAGATTGCTGACCAGCAGACTTCTGTAGAAATCAGCAAGTATGATGCGACTGAGAAGAGAGAACTTGAAGGAGCAAAACTGCAGATCCTTGATGAAAACAAAAATATTGTCAGTATTGATGGAGAGCCTGCAGAGTGGACAACCTCAGATAAGGGTAGCCATACTGTTAAAGGTCTTATAGCAGGAAAGACATATTATCTGCATGAGGAGACAGCACCGGAAGGATATACGGTAGCGCAGGATATCCAGTTTACGATTGAAGCAGATGGAACTGTAAAAGTGATCAGTGAAGCCGGAGAAAAAGAAACTGTTGAAAAGATTGTGATGAAAGATGTGCAGACATCACTAAAAATAAGGAAAACAGATATCGTAGATGGAACAGTGCTTGAAGGGGCAAAACTGCAGATCCTTGATGAAAACAAAGAACCAGTGAAACTCGGAGAAGTCGTACTTGAGTGGATATCAGGAAAAGAAGACAAAGTTATCGAGGGCCTTACAACCGGAAAGACATACTATCTGCATGAGGAGACAGCACCAGAAGGATATACGGTAGCGCAGGATATCCAGTTTACGATCGAAGCAGATGGAACTGTAAAAGTGATCGGTGAAGCCGGAGAAAAAGAAACTGTTGAAAAGATTGTGATGAAAGATGTGCAGACATCACTAAAGATAAGGAAAACAGATATCGTAGATGGAACAGTGCTTGAAGGGGCAAAACTGCAGATCCTTGATGAAAACAAAGAACCAGTGAAACTTGGAGAAGTCGTACTTGAGTGGATATCAGGAAAAGAAGACAAAGTTATCGAGGGCCTTACAACCGGAAAGACATACTATCTGCATGAGGAGACAGCACCGGAAGGATATACGGTAGCGCAGGATATCCAGTTTACGATTGAAGCAGATGGAATTGTAAAAGTGATCAGTGAAGCCGGAGAAAAAGAAACTGTTGAAAAGATTGTGATGAAAGATGTGCAGACATCACTAAAAATAAGGAAAACAGATATCGTAGATGGAACAGTGCTTGAAGGAGCAAAACTGCAGATCCTTGATGAAAACAAAGAACCAGTGAAACTTGGAGAAGCCGTACTTGAGTGGACATCAGGAAAAGAAGACAAAGTTATCGAGGGCCTTACAACCGGAAAGACATATTATCTGCATGAGGAGACAGCACCGGAAGGATATACGGTAGCGCAGGATATCCAGTTTACGATTGAAGCAGATGGAACTGTAAAAGTGATCAGTGAAGCCGGAGAAAAAGAAACTGTTGAAAAGATTGTGATGAAAGATGTGCAGACATCACTAAAAATAAGGAAAACAGATATCGTAGATGGAACAGTGCTTGAAGGAGCAAAACTGCAGATCCTTGATGAAAACAAAGAACCAGTGAAACTTGGAGAAGTCGTACTTGAGTGGATATCAGGAAAAGAAGACAAAGTTATCGAAGGCCTTACAACCGGAAAGACATATTATCTGCATGAGGAGACAGCGCCGGAAGGATATACGGTAGCGCAGGATATCCAGTTTACGATCGAAGCAGATGGAACTGTAAAAGTGATCAGTGAAGCCAGAGAAAAAGAAACTGTTGAAAAGATTGTGATGAAAGATGTGCAGACATCACTAAAAATAAGGAAAACAGATATCGTAGATGGAACAGTGCTTGAAGGGGCAAAACTGCAGATCCTTGATGAAAACAAAGAACCAGTGAAACTTGGAGAAGACGTACTTGAGTGGACATCAGGAAAAGAAGACAAAGTTATCGAGGGCCTTACAACCGGAAAGACATACTATCTGCATGAGGAGACAGCGCCGGAAGGATATACGGTAGCAGCAGATACGAAGTTTGTATTGAATGAAGACGGAACGATCAATGTTGAGGAAACAACTGCAACGGTGAAAGACGGAGTACTTGTGGTTGATGACAGCATGATCAAGAGTGAAAAAGCTTCCATCGAAGTAACCAAAACTCTTGATTACAACGGAACTGAACTGGGCGCAAATGATCAGACATTCTATGCAGCACTGTATGGTGACGAAAACTGTACAGTCAGACTTACAGATGTAAAAGCGCTGGAGTTTAAGAAAACAGCTTCTTCCACAGTGAAATTCACAAACCTGGAAGTTGGAAGAAAATATTATGTATCAGAATGTGATGCAGAAGGTAATGCTCAGAATTCCGGAATGCTTGCAGATTCCGACAGAACGGCTTACAGTGCAAATTTCCAGAATGGAAACACTGTGACAGTAGATAAAGCAGATGACAGTAAGGAAATCCGGTTCCAGAATGAATTTTTGAAAATCCCGGACGGTTTCTATAAAGTAGGAAAACTTAAACTTACAAAGAAGCTTCTTGGAGCAGATGGAAAAGCAAAAAACAGCACGGACACATTCTATGCTGGAATTTTTGATGATGCAGGATTCACAAAGCTTTCCGAAAATGTATCACAAAATGTGGTTGCGCTGGATATGAATAATGGTTCTTCAGCAGAGACCACCGTTGATGTGTCAGTTGTTGACGGAAAGATGACTACATTGTATATAACAGAAGTTGATGCAAATGGAACTCCTGTAATGAACAGTAGCAGTTTTACGTATGAAATGACAGTAGATACGGATAAAATTGAATTTACTGCGACAAATACAAAGGGCAGCATTACAATTACAAATCAGGAAAAGAGTAACGAAGAGACACCAGATGATGAAATTACCCCATCTCCAACACCTGAAATAACAAAAGCGCCAACAACAGCATCACCAACAAGTGTGCCGGCAACTACAACAGCGAATGCAGCAAAAACGGTAAAAACCGGTGATAATACACCAATTGCGGTATTTGTTCTTTTGCTTGCAGCAGCAGTAGCAGTAATTGCCTTCATATTTATAAAACGGAGAAAAAATAAATAAAGACTGAAACACAAAAGGCCATGGTTGATAATATGTCAACAGTGGCCTTTTCTGGTAAATAAAAATCGTTAAATGGTTGACAGACTAAAGGATTTACCATATAACTGAGTATAGGTTTGTTACATTTTTATGCGGATAATGATCAGGGAATGATTTTTCCTGAATACAAAAAAAGAAGGAGAGGTAATGCAATGAGGAACAAGAAATATGGAAAACAGTTGCTCAGTATGCTGCTTGTTGGTCTGTTATCTTTGAATACACCGATGATCGCACTAGCAGAGTCCGAAGAACTTCAGATATTGGAAGAACCGACTCAGGAAGCAGACATTACAGATAGCGAAGAATCTGATGAATCAGAAGTGACACCAGATTATGAAGATGCAGCTGACAGTGAGGAAATAACTGACGAGACAGCAGGAGGAGAGCAGTTTCAGGACGAAGCGGAGACAGAACTGTTTGAGGATGAGGAATCAGCACAGGAAGCGGGTGCTGCTGATTTCCCAACGGAGATTCCGGCTGGAGAAACCTATAGACTGACAGAGGATATCACATTAACAGAGGGTCAGCAGATCACAAATCTGGCAGGAACACTGGATGGACAGGGACATACTATCACTCTGTCAGGAACTTCACTGGCAACAAATGTATCCGGAACGATCCAGAACCTGGGTGTGAAGGGAACGGTAAATGTAACAAGTGGTTATGGCGGAAGTATGGCATGGACGCTGACAGGAACAATCCAGAACAGTTATTCAACAGCAAAAATAGATGCTGGCTGGAACACAGTTGGAGGTCTGGTTGGAACAATATCAGGAGGAACTATTCAAAACTGTTATTACGCTGCGGAACTGGAAATGATGAACGGCGGAATGGCAGCATATGCATCAGGTGATGCAAAATCTACAGTATCCAACTGTTATTATCAGTCGGGAACGATGATCGAAACCATTGCCATGAGTGCATCTAATGCAGATACAGACATCACAAACTGTGCTGCAAAATCAGCAGAAGAACTGAAATCAGATGCAACTGTTGCACTTTTGAATACTGGTATCACAGATACTGGTTATATATTTGCAGTGAACTCAGATGGTGGTTTTCCGGTTCTGACAGCCGGATCAGCAGAGATCAGCTGGAAACCCCTTGAAGATGCACTGAAACAGGCAGAGTCTTACGACGATACAGTGGCCGATACTTATACAGCAGATACCTGGAAAATACTGACAGATGCAGTTGCAGCTGGAAAAGCGTTAAAAGAAACTAAGAATGCAACCCAGGCAGAAATCAATCAGGCTGCAAAATCAATTACAGATGCAATTACAGGTCTGAAGAAAGCACCAGTTGAGAAGCCGGTAGCTGTTCCAAAAGATGCAATTCAGATTGCTTCGCAGGCAGATTTTTCCAAAATGGACCCATCTAAGGGAAAATATTTTGTACTGACACAGGATATTACCATTGACAGTAATTATGCAAGCGAAAGTTCCTATATGAATCTCGCCCCATTTGCAGGTGTACTGGACGGACAGGGACACACCATTACATTTGATAATGCCGGA
The DNA here is from genome assembly GCF_052065235.1 of Blautia sp. HCP28S3_G10. Classification (NCBI taxonomy): domain Bacteria; kingdom Bacillati; phylum Bacillota; class Clostridia; order Lachnospirales; family Lachnospiraceae; genus Blautia; species Blautia sp. HCP28S3_G10. The sequence goes on from NZ_JBQHUL010000025.1 coordinate 30,690, forward strand.
GCATTATTTTCCAAACTGGATGCAGGCGCAGTAGTTCAGAATATAAGTCTGAAAGGTTCTATGACCGGAAGCAGCACTAATGTGACAGGACCGTTTGGTACTACAGCTTATGGAGCTTCTATCGTGAACTGCAGAAGTGAGATCAGCGGAAGCAATGTGGCAGGTTTTATCGGAAAAACCGGAGTTAATATGGGAGCAACTGCCGCACAGGATACTACAGGTGTAATTGCAAACTGTATTGCTGTAGGTGATACTGGAAAAGGTGCACTCTGTAATAGTAGCAGTAACCAGACCGGAGCAGCCATCATCAAAAACTGCTATTGGGTTGACACCCTTGGCAGTGGTTCTGGTGCCATGTCCGAAGAGGATATGAAGACTTTGGATCTGGTAGGTAATTTAAATGCCAATAAAGGTGACAATGGAACTTCATGGGGACAGGGAAGTGATGGTTATCCATATTTCGGAGCGAACCAGTCTTACACACCAGGAAGTTTTGAATGGCCGGAAACCGGCGAGAACAAATATCCGATGGCATTTCAGGCTTATAATGGCGAAGAAGCTGTTACATTAGAGGACAGCCGCCTGGAAGTATCTCCTGATTCAGTAGGTGCGGCAAATATTGCAGGAACTTTCTCAGTGCAGGGTTATACAGCACCGGAAGGAAGTGAGATCAGCTGGAGCCTGACAGATGCGACCAAACCGGCAAAATCTTTTGCAATCTACCCGGATGGTAAATTCTGTGTCAATGGAACCGGTGTAGCAGTAGTACAGGCGAAGGACGAGAATGGTAAAGTGCTTGCCACAGCAGCAATCCACTCTTCCAGACAGCAGATGACAGACATCAAACTGTACATTGACGGAGAAGATGTAACAGATGGTAAAGTTACTGTACAGGGATCAGATTATAAGAGAATTACTGTAAAAGCACAGTACCAGGAAAATGGTGATTACCAGGAAGTATCTTACGCTTCCTTTACTTATACACCAGATGAAGAAGGCGCAAAATTACTCAGTAACCGTGTAAATACATCCAGTGGATTTTCCTTTAAAACTCCGGGAACTGCAACTTTCACTGTAGCTGCAAAAAGCCAGCCGGCAATGAAAAAAACCGTAACCGTAACTTCCAAATACGTTCCGGTAGAGTCAGTTGTTCCGGCAATTTCAGGAACAAAAGAAATTCACAGCAGAAATGCAAACAGTGACGGACAGGAAACAGATGGAAGAGTTGCCTTTAACCCGATTCTTGGATCTGCGATCGTCACACCGGCAAATGCAACTAATGCAGATAAAGTAACAATTACCAGTGATGATCCCGATGGAACGATTGCTTATTACACAAGCGGTGAAAAAGGATATGTACCGAAACAGGCTGGTACTGTAACTTTCACTGCAACTATTGAAGATACAAATCCGCTGACCGGAGAAACAAAAACAGTTTCCGGTGACAGCACTGTAACCTTTGTATATAAAAATAATGTTAAATCTGTCGAACTTGCAGACGCAGACAAAAATATCACTGTAGAAGCAGGAAAGAGCAGTGAAAAATTTAAACCGGTAGTAGCAGGTGAACTGGACGAACAGGGATATGATGTTACAGAGCCTGCACTGAAATGGACTTACAGCAAGAAGGGAATTGCCCAGGTAGTAAGAACAGGAAGCGGTTACTGGAAGAAGAATGGCGATTACAATGTAGATGCTCCGGATTATGGTGATTATCTTCCAGTGGCAGAATACCAGGTAATGGGTCTGTCAGAAGGTACCGTAACTGCAACCGGAACACCAATCGATAACAAAAATAACGTAGCACCGGTTACAATTACCATCACTGTAACAAAAGGCAGTGGAACCGGCGTAGACGTAAGTGCAAAAGCAAATGAAGGTGCAGATAATGCACTGAATTATATTGATAACAAGCATAGCGAGAACGGATATGCCTATGGTAATGAATGGCTGATCTATGCCATGCTCCAGGGCAACAAAGAACTGAGCGAAGATGTAAAAAATGCGTATTATACATCTGTCGCAGCAGAAGTTAAGAAATGGGACGGAACGAAGAAACCGACTGATATCGAACGTACTGCCCTGGCTCTTACCAGACTTGGAAAAGATATTACCAATGTAAATGGTGTTAATCTGGCTGCCATGATTTACAATTCTGACAGACTGGCAGATGGCTCAAACGAGCTTGCATATGCACTTCTGGCGCTGGATGCAGCCAATATCACAATCCCATCAGATGCAAAATGGTCAAGATCTGCTATCATCGCAGAATTGTTGAAATTCCAGAATCAGAATGGCGGATTTGGATTAACTGACAATGAAGTTGCCAGCGTAGATATGACTGCTATGGTATTACAGGCTCTGGCACCGTATAAGAACCGCGCAGGTGTAAAAGAAGCAATTGATAATGCTCTGGTATATCTTCAGAATCAGATGAGAGATGATTTTGGATATGGTACTTCAGAATCTACTGCACAGGTACTGCTTGCGCTTACCTGCCTTGGTATTGATCCGACCTCTGTAGAAGCAGGATTTGGTACACCTGACTTCAATATGATCACTAATCTGATGAAATATCAGAAAGATGACGGTGGATTTTCTCATAATATAAATGATACAAAATCACAGGAAATGTCTACCGTGCAGGTATTGCAGGCTCTGGATGCATACCGTAGCGGAAAAACAACTTACTGGGTTGTAAAAGGCGAATATGTGAGCATCATGGTGTCCATCCTGGGTGATGATGTACATAACAGTGATAAAGATGGACAGATTCATGTATTATCCAGAAACAATCTGAAAGTATGGTCAGCACAGACTGAGTATCGTATGAAAAAAGCATCTACAGCTATGGAAGCAATTGATGCAGCACTGGCGGCAGCAGGAATGACTGCTGAAAAAGAATATAATGATACTTATATTTCATCAGTAACTACTAAAGACGGTGTGAAACTTGGTGAGTTCACTAATGGAAAGAAATCCGGCTGGCTTTACAGCGTAAACGGAAAAGATCCGGATGTTGGAGCATGCGATTATGAATTAGCAGATGGAGATGTAGTTGTTTTCCATTATACAGATAATTATCTGAAGGAAAATCTGCCGGCAGATCATCAGCACAACTGGGGCAAAGGTATTGTGACCAAAAATCCGACCTGTACAACAACGGGAAGCCGCAGATTTATCTGTGAATGTGGAGATACAAAAACAGAAGTTATTCCGGCAACAGGACACCAGATCAAAAACTGGAAGAAAATATCTGATGCGACTGTATTTGCACCAAAGAAAGAAGAAGGTGTATGCAGTATATGCGGAGCCAAAGTAACAAGAGACAGCGGTAAGAAGCTGAATGCAACCATTAAAGTAAATGCAACAACACTTCCGCTGAAAGTAAAACAGAAGACTAGTGCTCTGAAGGTAAGTGGTCTGGCAAATGGAGATTATGTAAAATCCTGGAAGTCAGGCAACAAAAAAATCTTTACTGTATCTAACAAGGGCGTTATCAAAGCAGGTAAGAAGACTGGAAAGGCAACACTGACCATCACACTTGCCAGCGGACTGAAAAAGAAAGTTACAGTTAAGGTACAGAAAGGCAAAGTAACTACCAAAAAGATCAGTGGATTAAAATCCAAAGTAACTCTGAAAAAGGGTAAAAAGCTGACACTGAAACCGGTACGTACACCAGTCACATCTACACAGAAATTTACTTACAGTACTTCTAACAAGAAGGTTGCAACGGTAAACAGTAAAGGTGTGATCACAGCGAAGAAAGCCGGAAAAGTTAAGATTACAGTTAAATCCGGTAAAAAGAAATTTACGGTAACCGTAATAGTAAGATAGTATTGAATTTTGTATTAAAGGCAGTCTTTCCGTTATAGAAGACTGCCTTTGGAATATGTCTGCTAAAGCAGACTGCATCTATAGCGCTTTACATTTTCTTTCCAAAAGTTCATGCATATATACCATCAGTGCAAGTAAAATCAGTAAATATACTGGCAACAATCTGACAGATATATGATTTGCGATCAGGCCAAACAATGGTGGCATAAGGCATGTCCCGACATAAGCACTGGCCATCTGCACACCGATAATTGCCTGTGAGCGTTCCGCACCAAAATGTGACGGTGTGGAGTGGATAATACAGGGATAGACAGGGGCACAACCCAGTCCGATCAATGAAAAACCAATTAGTGAAATTATTTTTCCAAAAGGAAGTATCATTACGACAATACCTGCAAGGATGATGGTCTGTCCCATTCGGATCATCTGGCAGTCTTTTAATTTCATGGCAATAAAACCATTGATTCCACGGCCAATGGTAATGCCGATACAAAACATACCGGCAAAGGAAGCCGCTGTTTTGGCATCTACGCCTTTCGACAGGTGCAGGTAACTGCTTGCCCATAACATGGTTGTTGATTCAATGGCACAATAGCAGAAGAAGCAGAGCATAACTGCCTTTGCACCCGGAATTGCGAGGATTTCTTTCAGAGAAAGAGTTTTTCCATGGACTGTTTCACCAGATGATGTGTTTTGTTCTTTCCATTTCGGAAGACTGAATACCAGAACCGCTGTAAGCGCGATCTGTAATACAGAAATGATTCGATATCCTTTATTCCATGTGGCACCGCCAGTCAGCACGGCACCCATGATATAAGGACCAAGTGTGGCTCCGACGCCCCACATACAATGAAGCCAGCTCATATGTTTGCTGGAATAATGCAATGCAACATAATTGTTTAAAGAAGCGTCTACACTTCCGGCACCAAGACCATAAGGAATCGCCCATAAGCATAAGAGGATAAAACTGTGGCTGATGGAAAATCCCCACAGGGCAAGTGCAGTAATACCAACACTTACGGCAGTTACTTTGCCTGTTCCAAATTTTCTTGTGAGGTGATCGCTTTGCAGACTGGAAATAATAGTTCCCAATGCAATGATCATGGAGATTATTCCCGCGTAAGACACCGGAACCTGAAATTGTGGATACATATTCGGCCATGCTGCACCGAGCAGAGCATCAGGAAGTCCGAGGCTGATAAACGAAAGATAAATAACTGCTAATAAAAATACCATTTTTTTTACTCCTGTTTCTTTGTGTGATGATATTATATATCATAATGTCCTTTTTGGATAGTTTTTTACACATTTCGGATATAGAATGCATTCTGGAGCTTGGCGGAGAACTTAAGAGGATATAAATCCATGTAACGACGAATAATACAGTAAATGACATTGCTCAAGGCAGAACAGTCAGTAAGTTAACTGTTGTTCCAACAAAAACAAAAAATCAATAGTTTTTGGAACACAATCCAAAAACTATTGATTTTTTTGTTGCTTTTGGAATATAATTAGTAAAAAAGAAGGGAGCATTATTATGGTTATAGAAAGAAAAGAATATTTAGAAAAACTGATAGCCTGGAAAGATAAGCAATTGATTAAGATTGTTACAGGTGTGCGACGCTGTGGGAAATCTATGCTTCTGGAAATTTATCGTAATTATTTACAAGAACATGGGATTGAGAAAGAACAGATTATTTCTATTAATTTTGAAGATCTTGATTATGAAGAACTGACAGATTACAGGAAATTATATAAATATTTAAAGGAACGTCTGATTGATGGAAAAATGACATATATTTTCCTTGATGAAATTCAGAATGTAACAGATTTTCCGAAAGTGTTAGACAGTCTTTATATTAAAAAAAACATAGATATTTATGTGACCGGTTCCAATGCATATATGTTGTCCAGTGAGATTGCAACTATGATTTCGGGAAGATATATTCAGATTGAAATGCTACCGTTGTCTTTTAAGGAATATATGGAAAGTACTGGCAATATGAATGACAGAGGAATCAAATATGCAGAGTATTTGCAGAATAGTTCATTTCCATTTACACTGGAATTAAAAAATCAGCCGGCTGAAATTAGAGATTATTTGGAAGGAATCTATAATACGATTGTTGTAAAGGATATTATAAGCAGGAAAAAAATCACAGATACTATGATGCTTAAGAGTGTTTTAAGATTTGTGTTTAATAATATAGGAAATCCATTGTCATCAAAAAAAATTGCAGATACGATGACCTCGGAAGGGCGAAAAATTGATACAAAAACGGTGGAAAAATATCTGGAAGCTTTCACCGAGAGCTATATTATATATCAGGCGAAACGTTATAATATAAAGGGAAAACAATATTTAAAAACCCTTGAAAAATATTATATAGTTGATATCGGAATGAGGTATATGCTTTTTGGCTCGAGGCAGGCAGATGCAGGGCATGTTCTGGAAAATATAGTTTATCTGGAATTATTACGTCGAGGGTATGATGTGTATGTTGGAAAAATCGATTCATATGAAGTGGATTTTGTGGCACAGAATAAAAAGGGAACAATATATTTCCAGGTAGCATTGACTGTACGGGATGAAAATACACTTTTGAGAGAATTAAGACCATTACAGGCAATACGAGATCATTATCCAAAGATTATCTTAACAATGGATGAAGATCCAGAAGAACAATATGATGGAATTCGACGTATTAACGCCCGAGACTGGTTATTGGGGATTGCAGATTGAGTAATGTAAATTTATGGTAATAATATCTAAAAACAGACGCTGAATTTTTGGTAAAAATCACTTTTGAAAGAAAAATAAAATAGTTTTATAATAATCATAACGGCGAGTAGCGTAATCATGCAGCAAAGCAAAAAATACGTTACTCGCTTTTATAAAAATATTTTCAGGAGGAAGCGCATATGCATGAGTATGAAATTTTTATTGAGGATATAAATCCATGTGGAGGAGAACAATACAGTAAAAAAACACTGATCGAGGCAGAAGCAGCCAGCCCGGAAGCTTATGTAAAAGAAAACGGAAGATTCCCAATCCTGGAAACCAGCTGTAACGAGAATGGAGACGTTGTAATAGTAACAGGTGATAATAACGGCTCTTTTGTACGATATACATTTACGGAATAAAAGTGCCGGTCAGTAAGGAGCGAGTTTTGTGAATTCAAGAATGCCTCGGCATTCTTGCTGCGAGATGCGATCACAGAGATTTTCCCTGGAGCATTCCCAAAGAACATGTGGAAACTTTTTCGTGACAAACGTAACTATTAGTGATATCATAAAACCATATAAACGAAAATGACTTTTGCAGAAGCAAAAAGAAGTCAGAAGCAGGAGAACAGTTCGAATATATACTTAGACATATATATCAACTGTTCTCTTTTTTTCTTTTCGAATATCAATGCGGTGAAGTTTTGCATACACATAGTGAGATGTTAGAAGATTATAGAATTATCTTTTTGTAAAAGCTGTAATAGAAAATAATCGGCAAAGCAGACGAAAGTCTGTGACGCAAAGCTATAGGGCCTGTAAAATGGCAGCCAGTTGCACGAAATGATGATGTACACTGTCTGCGGGACAGTGTTTTTTTGATTTTAGAATAACTTAAAGTATCTACAGGAGATGTAAGGAAAATGAAAGGGAAAAGAGTGATTGCAGGCATTCTGTTTGCTGGAATTTTAGCAGTCACCCTGGCAGGGTGTAAAAACACAGATAACACGAAAGAAGAAACCGAAAAGCCGGTCATCACGCTCGGGAGTGACAGCTATCCACCATATAATTATCTGAATGAAGATGGTGTACCGACGGGAATCGATGTAGAACTGGCTACAGAAGCTTTCAAAAGAATGGGATATCAGGTGGAGGTTGTCCAGATAGACTGGGAAGAGAAAAAAGAACTGGTGGAGAGCGGGAAAATTGACTGTATCATGGGCTGCTTTTCCATGGAAGGACGCCTTGATGATTATCGCTGGGCAGGACCATACATTGCAAGCCGTCAGGTAGTTGCTGTAAACGAGAGTAGCGACATCTATAAACTGAGTGATCTGGAGGGAAAGAATCTTGCAGTCCAGTCCACAACCAAACCGGAAGGCATTTTTCTGAACCGGACAGATGAGAGGATCCCCAAGCTGGAAAATCTGATCAGTCTTGGACACAGGGAACTGATTTATACGTTTCTGGGGAAAGGATATGTGGATGCAGCTGCCGCACATGAAGAATCTGTCGTACAGTATATGAAAGATTATGATGCAAGCTTCCGTATCCTGGAAGAACCTCTGATGATCACAGGAATAGGAGTTGCTTTTGCAAAAGATGATGATCGGGGAATCTGTGAGCAGATGGACCAGACCCTGGAAGAGATGCGTCAGGATGGTACATCCCTGAAAATTATCGGAAAATATCTGGATGATCCGGAGAAATATCTGGAGGTGGATGATCTTGGATATTAAGAAAAAGACAAAAGAAAAACGGATCCAGTTGGTCGGTGGTCTGATTGGAATTTGTGTGGTAGCAGGCGCTTTGCTTTATTTTTTCCACGCAGAAAAAGTGGAAGCAGAGAAAAGAATGGTGGAGATTGTAAACTATGTGAAAGTGCAGTGTTCAACCTATACCCATTATAATGAATCTTCAGAATCCAAAAGTCTTCTCCGTGCCATTGAAAGTGCCAGACAGATGAGTACAAATATTAACATGGAAACAGAAAACGGAAGTCAGTTAAGCCGGGATTTCCTAAAAGAAAATCTTCAGACTCTCTGGGTGGATGGTATCCTTGTACTGGATGCAGAGGGAAAGATGGACTGTGAATATAGCATGGATGAGTCTCTGACCAATGAGATTACGGAGTATCTGCAAAGAGATATTATCATGGATTTCAGTGGCTATGAAGAAAGAAGCTATTCGGAACGGTTTACCAGGGAAGACGGATCACATATCGACATTGCAGCCTGTGCCAGAAAAGATGCACCGGGTATCGTTGCAATTTACTATTATACATCCCCCGAATTTGCCAGAAACTATACCTTGACGATACAGACTCTTTTAAATGGCTATAGTACTCAGAAGGATGGAACGATTATTGTTGCAGATAATGGGATTGTTGTTGCCAGCAATGATGAGAGTCTGCTGGGACAGAATACAGCCGACAATGAAGTTGTTCAGGCAATGAAAAAGCATACAGACAGTCAGCATATCTATCATTTGAGGAAGGAAGGAACCGGATGTTATGGAATCATGCTGAAGCAGCGGGATTATTATATTTATGCATATCTTCCGGATACAGAAGTATTTCATAACCTTCCATTGAGTGTAGCAGGGGTTATTTTTCTTTATTTCCTGATATTCAGTATATTCTGGTTCTGGACATATAAAACAAATCTGACACACCGGAAACTGGAACAGGAAAAAGATGAAAAATATAAAGCAGAACTTCTGATAGCAGCAAAAAAGGCAGAAGCCGCCAATGAGGCAAAAACCGAGTTTCTTCAGCGAATGAGCCATGATATCCGGACTCCAATCAATGGAATCTGCGGCATGGTCAATATGGCAGATCATTATGCAGACGATATGGAGAAACAGACGGAATACAGAACAAAGATTAAAGAGGCCTCCAATCTGTTGCTGGAACTGGTAAATGATGTCCTGGACATGAGTAAGCTTGAGTTAGGTGAAATCGTTCTGGAAGAGATCCCATTTAATCTGAGCAGTATTTCCAGGGAAATATTTGTTGTGATCGAGCAGATGGCTGCAGAACAGAATATCCGGATCGCGTGGGAGAGAAAAGAAATCACACACCGGAATTTTATTGGAAGTCCGGGGTATGTGAAACGTGTGATGATGAATATCCTGTCGAATGCGGTGAAATATAACAGAGAAAACGGACATATCTATATCAGCTGCATGGAAATTCCATCTGAACAGCCAGGAATGACAACAATGGAGTTTGTCTGTCGTGATACAGGAATCGGAATGACTGAGGAGTTCCAGAAATGTGTGTTTGAACTATTTGCACAGGAACATACAGGAAGCCGCACAAAATTTGCAGGAACAGGCCTGGGAATGGCGATCGCAAAGAATCTGGTCGAGAAAATGAGTGGAAGCATTACCTTTGAAAGTGAAGAAGGCGTAGGGACGACATTTGTGATCCGGGTTCCGTTCCGGATTGATACAGACAGGGACAGCAGAGCTGAAACTGGAGAAAAAACAGAAGTTTCCATTCGCGGGCTGCATATTCTTCTGGTGGAAGATAATGAACTGAACATGGAAATCGCTGAATTTGTGATTCAGAATGAAGGCGCTGAGGTGACTAAAGCATGGAATGGACAGGAAGCTGTTGAGTTATTCAGAAAAAGTGAACCAGGTGAGTTTGATGTTATTCTTATGGACATTATGATGCCGGTCATGAATGGTTATGAGGCAACAAAAACGATCCGTTCTGTGGACAGAGAGGATGCAAAGACAATACCGATCATTGCAATGACAGCAAATGCATTCACGGAAGACAGGCTGAAAGCTAAAGAAGCGGGAATGAATGAGCATATTACCAAGCCTGTTAATGCAGAATTACTGGTAAAGGTAATTCATAAATTGGTGGGGTGATGAAATAATATGGACAAAAAACAAAAAATACTGATTGTAGATGATGCGGAATTAAACAGGGAAATATTGAAGGAGATTCTCGGAGAAACTTATAATTATCTGGAAGCTGAAAATGGAAAACAGGCAATCCAGATCATGGGAGATAATCTAGGAATTGATCTGATGCTTTTAGATATCAATATGCCACAGATGAATGGTTTTGAAGTTTTGAAATGGATGAATTAAAGTCAGTGTATCGATGAAACTCCGGTAATTATGATCTCTTCTGAAGATGCTGTTGATACTATGCGTGAAGCATATGAGATGGGAATCACAGATTATATCTCACGACCGTTTGACTCTGTTATTGTAAAGAAAAGAGTTCAGAATACGCTGAGCCTTTATGCAAACCAAAAGCATCTGATCAATGCAGTTTATGATCAGGTTTACGAAAAAGAAGAAAATAATAATATCATGATCAGGATTTTGAGTAATATATTGGGATCCCGTAACAGCGAGAGCAGCGAACATATTCTACATATCCGGACAGTGACGGAAATACTGCTGAGAAAACTGGTAAAAATAACAGATGCTTATCCTATGACAGAGACAGATATTTCTTTAATTACAACTGCTTCCTCCCTTCATGACATTGGTAAAATTCGTATTCCGGAAGAAATACTGAATAAACCGGGCAGGCTGACCGATGAAGAATTCAAGATCATGAAAACTCACAGTGAGATTGGCGCAGATATAATCCAGAATATGCATTTTCCAAAAGACAATCCATTAGTACGTGCTTCGTGGGAAATCTGCAGATGGCATCATGAAAGATGGGATGGAAAAGGATATCCGGATGGCCTGAAAGGAGAAGAAATACCAATCTCTGCACAGGTGGTATCGATCGCCGATGTTTATGATGCACTTACAAGTGAAAGATGTTATAAGAAAGCATTTGATCATGACACAGCGATTCAAATGATCCTGGATGGGCAATGCGGACAATTTAATCCCATCCTGCTTAAATGTTTGAAAGAACTGAGTCCTCAGTTTTCAAAAATGCTGGATAAAGAGATGGCTGAAAACAGCTATTACCATGAAGTACAGAGACTTTCGAATGAAATACTCAGCGACAGATCTTTACCGAACCAAAACTATTCACAGAGTGTTGTCAGGATCATGCAGGAAAAGATTGATTTCTTTAAATCAAACAGTGGCATGAATTCGATTGATTACAATGCAATTTCAGGTCAATTAGCTATTCTGAAAGAAAAACAGCAGATATTATGTCAGAGAGATAATCCGAAATTTGATCTGTTCAAAGAATTCGGAGTTAATGAAGAAGATGTTCAACATATTCAGGTTTTGTTACATCAGACATCTGTGCAAAATAAAGAAATCTCAGTGCAGATAAAAGCGATGGTAGGAAATGACAGTCAGATATATAAACTGAAACTGCACACGTTGTGGTCGCCGTTGAAGAAGGAGGGATACATAGGAATCGTTGGATATTTTGATATTGTAAAATAGAAAAATACAAAAGAAACTCGAGGATGTACAGGCTGCTTTGAATGCCGGAATGGATGACCATGTGGCGAAGCCGGTTGATATGGAGATTTTAACATCTGTCATCACAAAATATATAGAACAACGATGCATTTGTTAAAAAATGGAATCAGGATTGTGCATCTGGCAGATTCTGGTGTTGGTGGTAGCAGACAGTGTTTTTAACCGAACCAAGTAAGACCCCTGCTTCAATTGCGAAAAGCAATAAGCAGTGGGTGGGGACTTGCTTGTATCAGGAAAAATAAACTATTGTGTTGTACTACGGCGGATCAATACAGGTGTGATTTGTTTGTGGATGGGTTCGCCCAATGGTTTGGGAGCACGTTTTTTCTGTTCATCCATCTGCCGGACCAGAAGATCCATGGCAGTTTTTGCAATTACATCAATCTGCTGACCAACGGTTGTGATTGGAAGGATTGCCTCGCTGGCAATCGGAGAATTGTCAAATCCAACAATCTCATAAGTTGAAGGAAATGTTCCGTGTTTTTGGAAAATTAAATTCAGAAACATATTGGCATAGGTATCATTCGCAAGAAAGATACCTTTTTTTTGATCAGGGTATTTGGCTTCTATCTTATCGAAAATCTCCCGAATCACATTTAAAATCTCATGATAAGACTCACCTTCTACACTCAGATCGATATCATATGGAACATGATATTCTTCACAAGTTTCTTTAAAAGCCCGGATTCGGTCATAAGCAGGGGTGGATTTATCCACATTGACATTTATATGAATTAATATGTCACATTTATCCCGGATCAACAGAGAAGTAGCCTGAAGTGCTCCCATATAGTTATCAGTATTGACGCTGCTGATATGTTCTGCTTCACGTTCAATTGCGATAACAGGAATCTGATAGGAAGCGAGCTTTTCGGATGGAAGCGTGTGACTTAAAACAATCAGTCCCTCAATCTGATAAGATAGAAGCTCTTCAATATATTGTTGCTCTTCTTCAGCCCCATGTTCGCTGGCGAAAACAAGAAATTTATAATGATAATCTCTGTAGCTGGAAAGAAATTGTGCCAGCATCTCAGAATAATAGTGCAGGTAGAGGTTTGGAACAATGATTCCGATAAATTCACTTTTTCCATTCGCCAGGACCTTTGCCAGCTTATTCTTTTTATATCCAAGTATGTCAAGAGCCTGTGAAATCTTTTCCTGATTTTCTAAGGTAAGAGAATCAGGATGATTGAAGTATCTTGATATTGTAGTCTTTGAAAAATTTGTGTATTCTGCAATATCCGCAAAAGTTACTTGTTTTTTACTCATAAAAGTTGAATCTCCTTCAATATGACGGCTGATGGTTAATAATATCTTTTAGTATAGCAATTCTCATGGAAAAACACAATGCTAAAATAACCGATTACGTAACCGGTTATTTTAGTATATAAAAGTATTGACAGAAAGAGATGAATATAGTAATATCAAACTATAAAGTAACCGGTTACTTAACCGGTTTTGTTCGAAGAGTTAAGGGAATGGAGGAAGTAATGCATGAAAAGAATGCAAAACCAAACAAAGTCTGTAAGCAAGCGAACCTGGAGAGAAAAGATGACTTATGTGAAGAAAAACTGGCAGTTATATCTTTTCTTCCTGATGCCGGGACTTTTGCTGACAATTATTTTTAAGTATTTACCGATGGGCGGTCTTCTGATTGCCTTTGAAGACTACAATGTAATCAAAGGAGTTCTTGGAAGTCCCTGGGTTGGACTTGAGTATTTCAGACGATTTTTATCTTCACCAGATTTCATGAACTATCTGATGAATACATTAAAAGTGAGTATCTACGGATTGCTGTGGGGATTCCCGGTTCCGATTATTCTTGCATTGCTTCTGAATCGTATCCAAAAGACAGGAATCAAGAAGAAAGTTCAGCTTTTGATCTATATGCCGAACTTTATTTCCGTTATTGTACTTTGTGGTATGGTTCGTATGCTTTTATCGCCTGTAGGACCGCTGAATAAAGTACTCGGAATCAGCACAAACTGGATGACAATGCCTACCGCATTTCGAACAATCTATATTGCAAGTGGAATCTGGCAGACGGCAGGATGGGCATCTATCATGTACACAGCAGCATTGGCGAATGCCAGCAAAGAGCTGGAAGAAGCAGCCATCATGGATGGAGCGAATCTTCTGCAGCAAATCTGGTATGTAGAGTTGCCTGCAATTAAAAATATTATTGTAATTCAGTTTATTTTACAGGCCGGAAATATTATGAGTATAGGTTTCGAAAAAGCTTATGCGTTACAGACAGATATGAACCTGCCGGCATCGGAAATCCTGTCTACATATGTATATCGTATCGGACTATTAAATGGAGATTATGGATACTCTACAGCAGTAGGTCTTTTCAATTCTGTTGTAAATGTTATCTTGCTGATTTTTGTAAACTGGGTTGTTAAGAAAATGAATGATGGAGAAGGATTATAGGAAAGAGGGAGAAAAGATGGAAATAAAAAAGAAGAGAAAATATTCAAGGACAGACAGAATAATCCTTGGAATCGGATTTACCATTCTTGGTTTATTCGTCCTTTCTATAGCGATACCGATTGCTTATGTGGTACTTGCATCCTTTATGGATCCGACTGTTTTGAATAACCAGGGATTGAGTTTTAATATTAAGGACTGGACATTAGATGCCTATCGAAGAGTATTAGAGAATGAAATGATCTGGCGTGGATTTTTAAATTCTTTCCTGTATTCACTTGCATTCACAATTATTTCCGTTTTTGTGACATTGCTGGCAGCGTATCCGATGTCAAAAAAAGAATTTGTAGGAAGAAAATTTTTCAATATAATTTTCCTGATCACAATGTTTTTTGGCGGAGGAATGATTCCTACATTCATTTTGATCAATCAGCTGCACATGGTTAATACGGTGTGGGCAATCCTGATTCCGGGGGCATTTAATGTATGGAATATGATTCTCGCAAGAACTTATTATCAGTCAATTCCGACAGAATTAAGAGAAGCATCTGCGATCGACGGGGCGAATGAGGTCCAGCATTTCTTTAAAATTATGATTCCGGTATGTAAGCCGATTATTGCAGTTCTGGCGCTCTGGTCTTTCGTTGGAATGTGGAACAGTTATTTCGATGCAATGATTTATTTGAATGATGCAAATCTGCAGCCATTGCAGTTAGTGCTCCGTTCTATCCTGGTACAGAATACACCACAGCCGGGAATGATCGCCGATATTCAGAGTACGGCAGAAATGGCAAAAATAGCAGAACAGCTTAAATATGCAACCATTGTAGTATCAAGTTTACCACTGTTAGTAATGTACCCATTCTTCCAGAAATATTTTGATAAAGGAATTATGGTCGGATCGGTAAAAGGCTAATAAGAAAGGAACGATACAGATATGAAGAAAAGAAAAGTAAATACATTACTTGCAATTGGACTATCCCTGACGATGATGGTGGGAATTGCAGGATGTGGAAAAGAGCAGCGGCTTGCAGCTGAAATTGATCCGGATACACCTGTATCGGAAGTGCAGTTTCCATTGAAGGAAACCGCAGAACTTTCCTTTATTACAAGTGCACCGGCTACATCAACACAGGAGCCAAATGAACGAGTGATCTTTCAGAGAATGGAAGAGCAGACGAATGTTCATATTGACTGGACTTGTTTTGTATCGGATCAGTTTTCTGATAAGAAAAACCTGGCACTTGCCCAGTTTGGAAATCTGCCGGACGGATTATTCAATGCCGGAATGAGTGATTATGATTTATTACGTTATGCAAAGCAGGGTATCATTATTCCATTGGAAAATCTGATAGATAAATATATGCCGAATTTGCAGGCGGTATTTGAAAAATATCCAGAATATAGGACAATGTGTACAGCACCAGATGGACATATTTATTCATTTCCATGGATTGAGCAGCTGGGAGCTGGGAAAGAAGCCATTCAGGCAATCGGAGATATACCGTATATCAATAAAAAATGGCTGGATTATCTTGGCCTTGAGATTCCGACAACAACAGATGAACTGGAACAGGTATTAATTCAATTCCGTGATCATGCAGATGAACTTGAAAAAGAATTTTCCATTGAAGGTGATGTAATCCCAATGTCATTTATCATAAATAATGGAGATCAGGATCCTGCAATTTTGATCAATGGATTTGGAGAAGGTTATGGAGATACAGGGGATCATTTCGCTGTAACGGATGAAGGAAAAGTTATTTACACATCGGTTCAGGAGGGTTATAAAGAA
The DNA here is from genome assembly GCF_052065235.1 of Blautia sp. HCP28S3_G10. Taxonomy (NCBI): domain Bacteria; kingdom Bacillati; phylum Bacillota; class Clostridia; order Lachnospirales; family Lachnospiraceae; genus Blautia; species Blautia sp. HCP28S3_G10. Next base: position 46,909 of record NZ_JBQHUL010000025.1, read on the forward strand.
GGTATTGAATGGTTACATCAGCTTGTAACAGAGAATCTGGTCGACCCGGAAGCATTTACACAAGAGTGGTCCACCTATGTGGCAAAAGGAAAGAATCATAGATATGGTCTCTGCTTTACATGGGATATTGCAAATATTGATAACAATGAAGATTATGTTATGCTGCCGGCTTTGACAGGGCCGGATGGAATGAGAAATATCACAAGACAGAACAACAGCGAAACAAGCGGATTCGATCGTGGAAGATGTGTCCTTACATCCAGCTGTCATGACACAGCACTTGCTGCCGCATGGATCGATCAGATGTATGCACCCCTTCAGTCACCACAGAATAACTGGGGAACTTATGGAGAAAAGGATTCTTTTAACATTTTTGAACTGTCCAAGAATAAAGATGGCGGAGAAATGCTGAAACACATGGATCTTGGAACTCAGTCGCCGGTAGAAGTACGTGAGGCACAATCTGTAAATGGTCCGCTTGCAGTACTGAATGAATATTATGATGTATATGTGACACAGCCAGAAGATGCAAAATGGCGTTTGGACAATATGCATGAAACTTATCTACAGGATATGAACAGCAAGTATGTTTATCCAAACGTCTTTATGAGCATTGATGATACCAATAAAGTATCTCAGTACGATACAGATATTAAAAAATATGCAGAGCAGAAGAAAGCAGACTGGATCCTGAATGGCGGAATTGAAAAAGAGTGGGATTCCTATCTGAAGAAAATGGAACAGTATGGACTTTCTGATTATCTTTCAATTAAACAGAAATATTTTGATCAGTATCAGAAGTCATTGAGTGAAGAAAAATAACGATACGAACAACAGGAGAATTTGCATGAGCGAGATGTTAGAAAAGGCTAGAAAATATGAAGATGAACAGGGAAAGCAGATAAAAGCAGAAGATAGACCGGCTTTTCATGTGAGTCCATATGTCGGATGGATGAATGATCCGAATGGTTTTTCATACTATCAGGGAGAGTACCATTTATTTTATCAGTATAATCCATATGGTACACATTGGGACAGTATGCATTGGGGGCATGTGGTTAGTAAAGATCTGCTTCACTGGAAATATCTTCCGGCAGCTTTGGCACCGGATGAAGATTATGATAAGATCGGATGCTTTTCAGGAAGTGCAACAGAGTTAGAAGACGGCAGACAACTGCTCATCTATACTGCAGTGGATCAGGAGAAAATGGAAGATGGAACTGTAAGGGATATTCAGACACAGGCAGTAGCTGTTGGCGATGGAAAAGATTATAAGAAATATGAGAAGAATCCGGTTCTGACAGCCAAAGATCTTCCGGAAGGTGCAAGTAAAGTGGATTTCCGTGATCCAAAGATCTGGAAAGGAAAAGACAGGAATTTCTATTGTGTTATCGGAAGCAGACCGGCAGACGGAAGTGGACAGATTCTTCTTTATAGAAGCAAGGACGGATTTGAGTGGGAATTTGTTAGCATCCTTGCAGAAAACAAGAAACGTTTTGGAAAGATGTGGGAATGTCCGGACTTTTTCGAATTAGATGGAAAACATGTTCTTCTGACAAGTCCACAGGACATGTTGCCGGAAGGTCTGGAGTTCCATAATGGAAATGGGACATTATGTATCATCGGAGAGATGGATCCGGAGACACATACCTTAAAAGAAGAGACAGTACAAAGTGTCGATTATGGAATGGATTATTATGCAATGCAGACTTTGCTTGCACCGGATGGCCGCAGAATTATGATTGCCTGGATGCAGAACTGGGATACGACTGCTCATCGTTGTAACAACTCAAAATGGTTTGCACAAATGAGTCTGCCGAGAGAATTGTCTGTGAAAAACGGAAGACTTTATCAGACTCCGATCAAAGAACTCGATGCAATGCGTAAAGACAGAGTTGAGTACAACGATGTAGTAATTGATAATGATGCAATCACATTAGACAAAATCGAAGGACGAACCATAGATATGGAACTTGTGATACGTCCGGAAGATAAAGAAAATGTGTATAAGAAATTTGTATTACGTTTTGCACAGGATGAGAAGTTTCATACAGAATTAAGTTTCCGCCCGGATGAATCTGTCCTGAAAATTGACAGAAAATTTTCAGGAACTGAACGAGCATTAGTTCATCAGAGAAGGTGTCTGGTAAATGGAGATGCCGATGAATTAAAGCTTCGTGTGATTTTGGATAGATTTAGCGCAGAGATATTTATTAATGATGGCGAGCAGGTTATATCGACTGTCATATTTACAGAACAAGAGGCAAAAGGAATTTCATTCTTTGCTGAAGGTGCAGCTAAAATAGATGTAGTGAAATACGATCTGGTTTAGGACATATACGATAAAACTTACATGGAGTTTGAAGACACATGGATAATGATAGGGGGATTCCTAAAACAGGAATCCCTCTTTGCAGTACAGATGGTGTATGAAAAAATAAGAATCTTATGAAAAAAAGCAATGTCATTTTTGGTGGCAGAATGGAGAATATGATGAAAAAATATGATGTAGTGGCACTCGGAGAATTGTTAATTGATTTCACAGAAAACGGAAAAAGTAATCAGGGAAATCCGCTTTTTGAGGCAAATCCGGGAGGAGCACCATGCAATGTACTTGCAATGCTGACGAAACTCGGACATAAGACGGCATTTATCGGAAAAGTAGGTGAAGACTTTTTCGGAGAACAGCTGAGAGATGCAATAACAGAAGTAGGGATTGATGCAAAAGGATTATGTACAGACAAGGAAATCCATACAACACTTGCTATGGTACATACTTATCCGGATGGAGACAGAGATTTTTCGTTTTATCGTAACCCGGGAGCAGATATGATGCTGAACAAAGAAGAAATTTGTGAAGACATTATTAAAGACATCATTAAAGACACGAAAATCTTCCATTTTGGAACATTATCCATGACACATGAAGGGGTACGAGAAGCAACAAAAGAAGCAATTCGTATTGCAGAAGAATCCGGTGCGATTGTTTCTTTCGATCCGAACTTACGTCCACCTCTTTGGAATTCTTTAGATGAAGCAAAGGAACAGGTATTATATGGCCTTAAGCATTGTCATATTCTGAAAATCTCGGATAACGAAATTCAGTGGCTGACAGGAGAAGAAGACTACACTGCGGGGGTAAACTGGATTAGAGAAAGATATCAGATTCCGCTGATCCTTGTATCTATGGGTAAAGAAGGAAGTCGTGCATACTATAACGGAACGATGGTAGAAGTAAAACCGTTCCTTCAGAAAAATACAATTGAGACGACAGGCGCAGGAGATACATTTTGTGGTTGTGTATTACATTATATCTGTGAACACGGAATGGAAGGTTTAGAGGAAGAAAACCTGAAGGAAATGCTGACTTTTGCAAATGCGGCAGCATCTGTGATTACAACAAGAAAAGGGGCACTGCGTGTAATGCCAACCAGAGATGAAATTCAGAATCTGCAGAAAAATTGACAGGTAAAATTGTAGGATTAGAAGCAGATTTATAAGTGTCACAAAATAATTAGCACTCACCTCCTGATAATGGAAGTCGATTTTTGTCCTGTCTTTGGGGAATCACTAAAGTCTGACAAGTTGTTCTTTTCTGTATTATTTGTCATTGTATGCCTCCATTCGAAAAAAAGAATTCTTGCATAAAAACGCAAATTACTCGCAAATTATATTGACCAATACCGAATAAAAGTGTACAATGCGATATTGGCAAGGAACAGTAACGGTTAATCTGTAAGGAGAAAATAAATTCGATGAAATTTTGTTTATCTCATAAAAAATATCTTTTAGCAGGCATTTATATTATCTGCATCATATTTACCTGCTTTAATGCCAGATTTTACCATACTCCTCTGGCAAAGATATGTTCTGTATCAGAAAAGGAAACGATGAGCAGAGAGGGAACCAGAGGCGCAGAAGAACATTACTATACTCAGGAAATTACAGCCCGGATATTGAACGGTGCATATAAAGGTAAAGAAGTTGCGCTTTCTAACGAATACACTTCTTCACAGGTTCAGACGCAGAAATATCATAAAGGAGACACGGTTCTTCTGAATGGGTCAAAAGACAGACCTGGGAGAACCATACGTTCTGTAAAACGCGACATTTATCTGGTTATACTGGGCGGTGCTCTGGCTTTTTTTCTGATCTTTATTACGGGGAAACAGGGATTTTATTCGATTGTATCAGTGGTATTGAATACAGTGATATTTATGTATGGATTTCATTTTTTGGAAGATGGAAAGAATATTCTGAAGATATGTAATGTAATCGTACTTCTTTTTTCACTGACTACATTAATTTGCCTGAATGGAATCCACAGGAAAACATGGGCCTCTGTTCTTTCGACTCTTTGTGTCCTTTTTCTGATTATGACATTGTTTGATTTTTCCACTCACAGGTATGGAGATTTGGATTATTCTAACCTGGAATATCTTGGAAGTATGAGTAATTCAGCGGATATATTCTGGATGGATATTATGCTGACAGGGCTTGGAGCGATTATGGATGTAACAGTAACCATCAGTGCGGCGACAGGCGAAATTGTTCGCAAAAATCCATCGGTTTCTATAAGAAAGCTGATACATTCGGGAAGGGAAATTGGATATGATATTATGGGAACCATGATAAATGTACTGTTGTTTGTTCTGGCAAGTGGCATGATTCCAATGTTTATACTTAAAATGAATAATGAGATCAGATTTATAACGCTTGTAAGATACCACATTTCATATGATATCTGCCGTTTCCTGATAGAAAGTATTGGAATAGTACTGGCAATACCGGTATCTGTTTTGATTGCTTCGATTATTATGAAAATACCATCACTGAAAAGGGGTGGAAAAAAATGATTCTTTTTCTTGCATTAGTGCTTTTTTTTCTGATGATTATAAAATGGAGTATAGTTTATAGTAGTGTATAGCGTGTATCAAGTTATAATTATGAGGTTGAAAACTACGGTATACACAGATAATGCAGAAAAATGTGTATCACGTTTATATAGAGAATAACGTAGAAAAGGAGATGCTGAAAATGAGGAAACACATAAGTTGGATGTTACTTGCCGTTTGTATATTAGCAGGAGTTTTACTGACAGGATGCGGATCGAATAAATCAGATAATCAGAGCAGTGAAACCGCACAGAATACAGAGACTGAACAGGAGAGTTCAGCAACAGAAAATTCTGATGAAGCAGAAACAACAGCAGCAGTGACAGAAGCGGAAGCAACAGGAACACCTGCACAGGATGGCACAGAAAAAACAGGTAAAGTACTGGTTGTATATTACTCCGCAACAGGAAGTACAAAAGCAGTCGCAAATTATATTGCAGATACAACAGGTGGAGATTTATTTGAGCTGGAGCCTGTAGAGCCTTATACAGATGAGGATCTTGACTGGACAAATGACGACAGCCGAGTATCAAGAGAGCATGACGATGAGAGCCTGAGAGATGTAGATCTGGTTTCTACGACAGTTGATAATTTCGGTGAGTACACGGAGCTTGTCCTCTGTTACCCCATCTGGTGGTCAGTTTCAGCGTGGCCAGTAAACCAGTTTGTTAAAAGTAATGATTTTACAGGAAAAACGATAATTCCTGTATGTACATCAGCTTCCTCTGGAATTGGAGACAGCGGAAAACTTTTAGAGGAAATGGCAGGAACCGGAGACTGGCAGGAAGGAAAGAGATTTTCTTCTAATGCATCAGAAGAAGAGGTTCAGGACTGGGTAAAAAGTTTGAATCTGAACTAAATATAAAGAATGCTATGAGCAGCAGGAACAACGATAAAAAGTCGAGATTCCTGTTGCTTTTCTAATATTTGGTAACAATAGGCTGGTTGCACAGTATCTGCCCGGTCATTTCAGTAGATCTGCTGAATAGCTTTCTCCCGGAAGTGTGGTATAGTCTTGTGCTTGGAACAGAAAAACTACACAGAAGGGAGAAAACAATATGACAGTACAGCCAGATATCATCTGGAACGAACAATGTCTGGGGATACGGATAGGAGAACAGGTATGTATCTATCTGAAAAAGCATAATGCGGAATACCAGAGAATGCAAAAGAAAATACTGGAATTTATAGAAAAGTATCCAGTGATAGAAACATTTATGGAGACGAATCAGTCAATCAGCCTAACGGAAGAAGAGCATAAGGCAGTACATCGATATTTCCAACTGGAGAGCGAAAAGGAAATGATAGAAGAAGAGTACCATTTTTATATGGGACAGGCTCAAATGATTTCTTATGGAGCTATGCTGGGGAAAATAAAAAAAGCAATACTGGGAAAGCACACAGAAACTGCTAGAGTTGCTGATGGATACCTGGATTGATGAGATAGAAGAACAGCTGAAAGAAAATGTAGCGTACCAGGAAATGCTGGAAAAAATATCAAAATATGAAGAACAGGTTCAGACAATGGGATTATCAAAAGAAAAGCGAAAAACGATAGACGCATATGTTACTGAAGTCAGTGAAAGATGGATATTATATGCGGAATCTTTATATCAGGCCGGTATGCAGAAAATCTTAGAACTACTGAATCTGTAATAAGGACGAATAAAATGGGGAAGCACGAAAAGAACTTCCCCATTTGTCACTTCTATTCGTCTTTGCCATCAATGAGAAATATGTATGAAACCTGAAAGATTTCAGCAATGGCTTTTAATTCAAGATCAGTGACATAACGCTTGTTTGTTTCGATTCTGGTGATTACATTTTTATCCATATCGTAACCAGCTAACTGGAGTTTATAGGCAAGATCACGCTGAGACATATTGTGAGTCCTGCGAAGCTCAATCAACCGTTGGCTGATCAGATTCTTTTCACCAGACTGTGTCCTTGGCTTTGGCATTTTAAATCTCTTCCTCTCTGGTAAAAGGATGGCTTGTCTCACTTTTTGCACCATCTGTATTGATTTTAACGATTGGACAAGGTAGAATCGGTTGTAAAAGTGAGACAAAGCAGAAGAGAAGGGAGAAATATATGGAGCAGGCAAAGATAGAACAGCTTGCATTTTTATATCTATGCAGCGAGCATGATAAAAGGTTATTGCTGAAAAAAGAAAAAATGCCGTTAGCTGATTTTGACAGGTTGACCTATTTGATTTATCATTTGGGTTTTAAGGAATATCATATAAAAGTATGGATGGAATTTGCCGGAAACTTCAAAAAGGAATGGGCTTGCCTGGAAGCACTTCAGTGTTGTCCGGCAAATTAAATGATGTCCCATACGGCAGATTATTTCGCACCGATTTTGGATTTCTACAGATGTGTCAGTCACTTTAAAAGTAACTGTTTCTGCGAATTGTTT
>NZ_JBQHUL010000026.1:0-51273 GCF_052065235.1 Blautia sp. HCP28S3_G10
TTCTAAAGGATTTATGATAAAGGTTTCCACTACCGGAATGGTGGTTTCCTAAAAAACGGATTTGCGGTTTCCTGTCACCGGACAGCAGGGACACGGGCACCGGATTATTCACCTTTTCCTCTATACATTCCTGTTTTGTTGAAATTTTTCCACCAGGATTTGTAAATTTAATACTGTTTCCATATATATTCAAGAATATTTGTCGCAAATGCAACGGACTTGCTATGACATACGGATGTACAAAAGCAACATCTCCTGAAAAATCCCATGAAATTTCCTTATCCGAGGCATTTCCTTCTATAATAGCCTAAATATCACAAAAAACATCAGATAAACAGACCAATTCTGATGAGAATTCTTCTCTTCCATCCTCTAATTTACTCATCTGTAAAACATCATTAATCAAGGACAATAAGTGATTTGCCGCCTTTTCCATCTTTTTGTAATTTTCACGTACAAGTTTCTCATCATCACTATGTGCCACATTGATTTTCAATAGACCAATAATTCCATTGAGTGGTGTGCGAATATCATGACTCATATTAAGAAGGAATTTAGATTTCGCCCGATTTGCAGTATCTGCTGCAATCACTGCCTTACGGAGCATTTCTTGCTGTTCAAGTTCTTTTTTCTTTTCTTCATCAATAACTTGATATGTGTAGAGTACTTGTGTCAAGCTACCTCTGTCATCTCTTGAAACCTCAACAAAACTTCCCCTCACCCAGCCGGAAAAAACACCTCTGTACTCCTTACTTAAATATCGTTGCGAATCCATACGCTGTGGCAGCGTATTTAAATCAACAAATTTTAATATATCTTGCTGATTTTTCACATTTGCGGTCTTTTTATTGCTATGGAAATAGCCTGTTGAGAAGATGAGTAACCATCAAGAATTTTAATAACTGCATCTTCTGCTTTTATAGGTACAAAAGTATCTGTTACAAGGTTAATTAGAAATACCCCTGTATAAATATCAGAAAGGGCAACTGTCGTCGCATTAAGTTCCCCTATTTTCTCCTGCTGCTCTTTCTCTGATTCAAGTTTGGCAATTTTATGCACTGCCTGTCTATTTGCCTTTTGCAGATGTCCCACAATAATAATATTAGAAATAACTCCCAATACAATCACAATCAGTTTATCACGATTAATCTGAGTATAAAAAATCCAGCTGTGGTCTGTTGAAAAAAAGAATGCAGAATACAAAACAGCAATAACACCACTTGTTATCCCTGCAAAGTATCCAAATTGTACTATTGATGCTGAAAGCAGCACAAATAATACAATATTCGGATTTGGAATGTTAAATTTATATACAATAATGCAGGCAAGGATTTGTATTATACCTGCCACTATACTTCCTTTTAGCTTAAGATTTTTATCCATAAAAACAGCCCTTTCGCATCTGTATTGTTTTTCAATACTACAATACACATCTAATTTCGCCCAAAATATTTATTACATTATATTCCTTCAAAAATAATATCGTCAATCAAGAATAGTATCAATTTAAAGAAATTATTCTAATGTTTTTATGTTGTCTGCTGTAATAATTTTACTTTTTATACACTAAATAAATACATTCAAAATCTGAAATACTAATTCTATGTTGTTTGTATTAAGAGATTTAGAAATGGACTCATATTAGTCCCATTATATCATTTCTGGCCGATATGATAAAGGCAAATATGGACTAATTTCAGTCCTCTATTTCAGGTGAAGTGAATGGAACAAAAAATAAAACAGGTTGGGATTGATATTGGTGGAAATATCCGTCGTATCAGATTGCAGAAAGGCTACGGGCAAACTGAACTTGTCCGTATGCTCCAGTTAGAAAATATAGATATGACCAGAGAATCACTGGTAAAAATTGAAAGAGGTATTCAGCACATTACTGGCACTCAGCTTCGTGGTATCCGGGACTGTCTGCATACTACTTATGATGAATTGCTCAGCGAATCATCTAATAAAAAATAAAGAGCCTACCATTATCCGTAGAATACTCCACAGATAATAGTAGGCTTGCTTTATATCTCTTTTTTATCAAACCGCCTGTCGGCTTGCTTCTGTTACCAACATCCGGTTGATTTTCTCTTGCATAGTTTCTTTTGCATCTTCATTAAAATGATAACGGACAATGTAAACTGTCTGTCCGATTTTCTTTGTAAATGTGTTTCCTTCTGTTTTTGCATTCATCATTTTTTCCATAATCATCTATTTCCTTTCTTTCCTGTGCCCGACAGAGAGAGGATTGCTTCTGTCCCTGCCGGAAGTTTATTGGCACGCTGACAACGTAAGTGTCAACATGAGGGTTCAAACTTTTTTCGGGTAGTTTTTTCTATTTTCCAAAACACTATTGAAAAGTTTTTTGAATGTTCTTGTTGACACCTGTTAAAAAGTAACTGAAACACCAGTAAATATAAAGGATTTCGATGTCAACAAAACTGTCAACAAGTGATAAATTTCCGGGGAATCCGTAGCCTTTCGGCATCAAAATCAGCCTTTCTCTTTGTCGGGCAGGTCAAATGGCAGCTCCAACTGTTCTGCCTTCGTCAGTTTTGTAAATCCGTCTTTGTCCGGTTCGTTGCCAGCCTCTTCTGTCCCTTCTCTGATCCAGCTTCTCTGTCTGCCATAGCCTTCCTTTGAAAATCTGTGGACTCCTGCCCTCTTCCAGCCGGTGATCTGTGTATCCATAATGGAACAGATCTCATTTGTCTCGAATTTTTTCGGCTCCCGTTCAAAATGGTCAAAGGCTTCTTTCCAGATCTGGACGGAACATACATGACTCCCTTTATAAGCGTCCAGCCAGCCCTGAATCATTCCTGCCATCGTATCTTCCTGTGTAAACTGTTTCCGGTATTCCCTGATCTCCTGCTCCATTTCTTTTGAAAACTTCAACAGGCTGTTCTTATTCTCCGTTGACCAGTATATTTCCATTGCTTCTGCCCACAACTGGTCAAAATAGGATCTGGCTTCTTTTTCATCATCGAGGATATGCTTCTCTGCCTTGCTGCTGTCTATGGCAATCGGTAAAAATCGTCTTGCCCCGGTACGGTCAAAGGGAATGAACTGCCTTGTGTTCGTTGAACCGGCAAAGATACACTGACGCTTCCGGTCTTCCTCATATTTATCATAGGGATTCCGGTAAGTGTCTTTCTGCCTGGTCAGGAATGATTTGATCTCTTCATTGCTTTTCGCACTGATCGCTGCAATCATCTCTGACATTTCCATGATCCAGTGTCCCCGGAGATGCTCGTATATTTTACTGTCATTCAACTGCTTTAGATCATCGGAAAACCAGTCATCATTTATGGCAAGGAAACGGAAAAACGTGGATTTCCCGGCTCCCTGCTGACCTACCAGGCAGAGCATTTCGTCTGCTTTACAGCCGGGGCGGTATATCCTGCTCAACGCTTCCATCAGAAAATGCTTCACGATCTCATAGACAAAATCCGAAGCCTCTGCCCCCATATACCGTTGCAGGACATAACGGATTCGCTCCTGACCGTCCCATTCCAGTTGTTCCAGATACTCACAGATTGGGTGGTATGCCCGGCTGTTGGCTTCGATGCGGAGTGCCTTGTCCATACATTTTTCGCTTGTGAGCTTATAATAGCGTTCAAAGAAATAATAAAAATAAGTCCTGCCATCATCGTCCAGCTTGCAGACTTCCTCATTCCACCAGAGCTTTTTCACAATATCAATCCTGCCCGTCAGCTTGTTATACTTCATGCTCTCACGCACAAGCGGATCGTTTCTCAGCACGACCATATAATTCCCTACCGTTGCTTTGGCGGTTCCCTTCTGTGTATATTCCAGCATATTTTTCACTTCATCGACTTTACTTTTATCTACCATCCGGAGCATTTCCTTCATAGCATCTTTCTGTTCTTTTGTGGCGATCTCCTTTATCTTCTCTTTCGCATTGCTCAATCCTCTCCACCTCCTTCCATTTTTCTCTTACAAGTGCTTCCTTATCTGCCCTGTCCCCAAAGAGCAGGATATCCAGATAATACTCAACAACCGTCAGTTCCCTGAGTGCTGTCATGAACTTTTCATGCCATTCTTCCGTCCATGTTTCTGGTGCATACTTCTCTTTCCATTCCAGAAGTAGGCTGCGGTAATCCAGATATGCTCTCAGGCATCTTAGATATTTTTTCTGCCAGATTTCTTCTGGTGTCGGCTCCGGCTTTTTTATCGGAATGCTTCTCCTGTTCTTCGGTGATCCTCTATCCCTGCCGGAATAAGAAATTCCAAAATCATCTGCCAGTTTCATGGCTGCATCTTTCAATCCAATGCCAAACAGTTGTGCCGTAAAATCAATCGCATCCCCGGTACAGCCACATCCGAAACAGTAATATCTCCGGTCAACTTTCATACTGGGTGATTTGTCATTATGAAAAATACAACGGATCAGTCCACTTCTGTTGGGCTTCAATCCATACAGCTCAGCAGCCTGCCGAACGGTCACATTCTGTTTTACTTCATCAAATAATCCCAATTCATTTCCTCACTTTCTTAAATCTGCTTCCCAAATCCGGGAAGCACTTTTTTCTCAAAAACAAAAAAGGCACTTTGTCCTGTCCTTACGGAATCAACAAAATGCCCTTATAGCTCCAGATCACTGGAACGTGATTTTCCTTTCAGTAATTCCATAAGTCCATCCGCCGCATAATATTGTGGCTGTACCGGAATCAGAACGCTGTCCGCTGCACTCAACGCATTGATTGTCAGCATTCCCAATGATGGCATACAGTCAATCAGAATATAATCATATTCATCTTTCAATAGTTCCAGATACTCTTTCAGTACTTTTTCCCTATCCTCAACAGTAAATAAGGACATATCCATTCCGGCAAGCAATTTATTGGACGGAATCAGATCCATCCCTTCTTCATGGTGCAAGACTGCTTCCTTTGGATCAAACTCCAGTCCCATGATGATATTTTCCATCATACTCTTTAAAGTCACTTTGAGATTTTTGGGAAATCCCATTCCCATTGTCAGATGTCCCTGCGGATCTGCATCTACCAGCACTACTTTTTTCCCATTCTTTGTCAGTCCGGCTCCCAGATTGATGGTTGTCGTTGTTTTGGCTACTCCGCCCTTCTGATTTGCAATAGCAATTACTTTACACATATACCTTCCTCCGATTTACTGTTTTTCTTCTACTTCTACATAAACACGAAAATATTTACTTGTTCCTTTATTTGCATAAGCATCAGATACTTCCAGGACATCCAATTCCTTATGATTTTCCAAAATACGTCGAAACCATTGAATGTCCCTCAAAGTACCCTGTAATCTAATTTTCAGCATATATATCCTCCCAGTCTTTGTAAAAGCAATACTCTGGATAACGGATTTTAATAGCTTCCCAGAAATACCGGGCATATCCACAGCAAAACAGATCCTCTACGGTATAACACTGACATTCTTTCAACTGATCTTCTTCTGCTTCGTAATCTCCGACGCTTGGTGTTCCATTACAATACAGGTTAAATGCCATACGGATAATTCGTAAACTTCCACTGGTCTGCCACCCTTCCTGCAGGCATTCCGTTTTTACACATCCAGTTTTAAAATTATAGATTTTATTCACATTATCTCTTGTGTCTCTGTCGATACCCAGGCAATAAATCAAAGCCCGATGGTAGACATCCTGATATCTGCATTTTTTCAGATATTCCTCATAAAATTTTTCGTGTTCCCTACTCTTGAAAGTAATTGTGCGAGAATTGCTATTCTCTGCTCTTAACGCTGTGTTTGTCATTTTCGTTTTCCTCCTGAATTTTTAATATTTTGGTATAAAAAAGACACTCCATTTCTGGAATGCCCTATAAAAAATAGGGACACCCGCTTTTGACAAGTATCCCTATAATCTATCAATAATCTGATAGCTCTCTATTCATTTTCATATTCAAGATTCTTTGTGTTCCCCGTCCCGAGGTCTAACGCAACAACAACGGTTACTTTCTTCACAAGGCTCTTTTCTTTGTGATTTTCACCTATTTTTCTGAAACTGAAAAACTCCACAAAGTGCGTAAATTCAAGGATTTCTACATATTTTTCCTTTGTAGCAACACCGCAGTCTCCACATGGTTCGTTGCAGGGAACATATCGACCGGCACTGCGGTGACTGCGTTATATCCATGTCTGGTCAGATATTTCAGATCTCGCGCAAGTGTTTCAGGTCCACAGGACACATACACAATTTTGCGTGGACTTAACTGTACCACAGAAGACATAAATTTCTCGTCACTTCCACTTCTCGGCGGATCCATAAATACCACATCAGCGCTTTCACCCTCTTCTGCCATCTGACTCATGAAAACACCTGCATCATTCTGATAAAATCGGACATTTTTTATCCCGTTTCTTTTTGCATTGACAATTGCATCACGGACAGCATCACGGTTCAGCTCCACGCTGATTACTTCTTTTGCTCTGCTGCTGGCAATAAGACCAATCGTTCCAATTCCACAGTAAGCATCAACTACGCGTTCCTTACCTGTAAGACCAGCAAGTTCAATTGCTTTACTATAAAGCTTTTCTGTCTGAACAGGATTCACCTGATAAAATGATTTCGAAGAAATCCGGAAAGTAAGGCCACATAACTGATCCTCTATATATCCCTTTCCATATAAGACAGTCTCCTTTTCGCCAAGGATCATGCTTGTTTTCTGTCCGTTTACATTCAGCACAACTGTCGTAATCTCCGGATGAAGTTTCAGAAGAGCCTTTACAAAATTATTCTTCGATGGAAGGACAGGTGATCCAAGTACAAGTACGACCATGATCTGACCACTGTGAAAGCCTGTACGGATCAGAACATGACGGAAAAGTCCGTAACCTGTATCTTCGTTATAAGTCTTGATTTTGAAAGATCTAAGAAGATCTCTTATATCACGGATAATGGCATCTGCCCTCTGATCTTCAATCTTACACTCATCCACCGGCACAATAAAATGTGTACCTTCCTGATATGTTCCAGAAATAACAGTCCCGTCTTTTTTATGTCCAAAAACAGCATGCACCTTGTTTCTGTAATGGAATGGATCTTCCATGCCAATGATCTTCTCTACTTTGCAGAATGGATTCAGAAGTTTCCGCATGTTCTTCTGTTTCTGCTCCAGCTGCTGTTTATATGGCATATCCAAAAGCTGGCAGCCTCCACATTTACTGCTTACAGGGCAGAGTGATTTCTCTGTTTTCTTTTTCGGCTGTACATTCTTCAGAACTGTTTTATCATTTCTGTCTACGGCATTTTTTTCGGATTTCTTTCTGTTTCCGTTTTTTCTGTTTTCTGTTTTATCTGCTGTATATTTTTTATATGTTTTTCTGTTCTCTGTTTTATTTACAGGTTTAAAACTCTTTTTTCTTTCTGTCATCTATTTTCCCTCTCCATCAAATTTCGGTATAAAACTCTCTATTGCAGTTTCTCCTTCTTGGATAAATCCGTTTTCCAGACCCAGAGAAATCCCATAATCAATCAGCCTCTCATATTCTCTTTCTGTTACCTTTCTGGAAAGAAGAGGATCCTCTTTCATTGCCGGCATAGGTGTATACTGATTCATTAAGCTGATATAGATTCTGTTTCCATATGTATCAATAAGATATTTCAGAACATTTCTGGAATCTCTTACATGTCCCGGCAACAAAAGATGTCGGACGATAATACCCCTCTGCATCATCCCCCGATCATCAAATTCAGGCTCTCCCACCTGTCTTACCATTTCTTTCAGTGCTTCTTTTGCCACCTCAGGGTAGTCTTTTGCATATGAATATTTAAATGCAAGATCCGGATCCATATATTTAAAATCCGGAAGATAAATATCAACCAGACCTTCCAGCATTTTAAGTGCAGTCAGGCTTTCATACCCACTGCTGTTATATACAACCGGTATCTTCAGTCCCTGATCTCTTGCGAGAATGATTGCCTCCGCCACCTGCGGAATAAACTGACCTGCTGTAACCAGATTAATATTATTTGCATTCTGTTCCTGTAATTCCAGAAAAATTTCAGCCAGACGTTTAACTGGAACTGTTTTTCCCTGTTGCCCACCTGAAATCGCCCTGTTCTGGCAGAAACGGCATCTCAGTGCACAACCGGAAAAGAAAACAGCACCTGACCCTTCTTTTCCGGAAATACACGGTTCCTCCCACATATGAAGTGCAGCCCTGGCAATCTTCACTTCTGCTGAAACTCCGCAGAAGCCTTTCTGCCCTGCATTGCGGTCAGCTCCGCAGTTTCTTGGACAGAGCCGGCATTCTTCCATAATTTCACATTTTTTTTTGTCCATTTTTCTCCATTCTCATTCATGTGAAATTCCATTAAAATTTCAATATATATTTATACCAAGTTTAACAAAGTTATCTTCAAAACGCAAGCAATTACCTGTAAACACTGTTACTGTTCACTCCGTTCACAGCAACTTGGTCAAAATCCATTCCAAATCACCTTCGGTGATGGGATTTTGCCCCGTATGTCTCGGGATTTTGCCATATTCATGGCAAAACACCTCGCGGAATATTACCTGTGAACAGTAACTAAACACTAACCTTTTGTGTGATACGGCATTGACAAATTCTGCATTTCAAATTATAATTACATTACTCTTGAGAATAGTTTATAAACAAAACGACATATGTCGTGATAATACTATCAAACAGTTCGTCTTAAGCGATATGTGCTTAGGGCTTTTTTATTATAAAGACAGGAGGAATATACGTATGAAGCAGATTTCCGGAAATAAATTACTTGTAAAGGCACTGAAGGAAGAAGGTGTCGAAAAACTTTTCGGTTATCCCGGTGCATGTACTATTGATATCAGTGATGAATTATATAAACAGAGCGGAATCGATATTATTCTGCCACGCCATGAACAGGCCCTTGTCCATGAGGCAGATGCCTATGCCAGAACAACAGGCAAAGTCGGCGTATGCCTTGTAACCAGCGGCCCTGGTGCCACCAACCTTGTTACAGGACTTGCCACCGCCAACTATGACAGTGTACCTCTGGTTTGCTTCACAGGTCAGGTTGCCCGTCATCTTATCGGAAACGATGCATTCCAGGAAGTTGATATTGTGGGAATCACAAGAAGTATCACCAAATATGGTGTCACGGTAAGGAATCGTGAAGATCTTGGCCGAATTGTAAAAGAAGCTTTTTATATTGCACGCACAGGCAGACCCGGACCTGTCCTTATCGATCTTCCGAAAGATGTCATGGCAGAACTGGGAAGTGCGGAATATCCGAAGAATGTTAATATCCGCGGATACAAGCCAAACACCAGTGTTCATATCGGCCAGCTGAAAAGAGCTCTGAAAATGCTTCAAAAAGCAAAAAAACCGCTTTTCCTTGCCGGCGGCGGTGTAAATATCGCCCATGCGGGAGAAATTTTTACCCAAGTAGTTGAAAAAACACAGGTTCCTGTTGTCACAACAGTTATGGGACGTGGTTCAATATCTACAACCCATCCTCTTTTTATAGGAAATCTCGGAATGCACGGTGCATATGCAGCTAATATGGCAGTAAGCAACTGTGACCTGCTTTTTTCCATAGGAACCAGATTCAACGACCGTATCACAGGGAAACTGCATGAATTTGCTCCAAATGCCCAGATCGTACATATTGATATTGACACTGCTTCTATCTCACGAAATATTCATGTAGATGTTCCGATCGTTGCCGATGCAAAAGAAGCCATCACGAAGATGAATGAATATGTAAAAGAATGCAGCACCAGAAAATGGCTTGCAGAAATTACAGCCTGGAAGGCAGAGCATCCACTTACCATGAAAGATCGTGGCATGATGGGACCTCTCGATATCATAAATGAAATCAACCGTCAGTTCGACAAATCCATTCTTGTTACAGATGTAGGCCAGCACCAGATGCTCGTTTCCCAGTATGCTGAAATCACTGAGCAGAAACAGCTGATCATGTCCGGAGGTCTTGGAACCATGGGATATGGTCTTCCGGGTGCCATCGGTGCCAAAATCGGGAATCCTGACACACCTGTCATTGCAGTTTCCGGCGACGGCGGTGTGCAGATGAATATCCAGGAACTTGCAACTGCTGTTCTTGAAGAACTCCCGATCATCTGCTGTATCTTTAATAATGAATACCTTGGCATGGTCCGTCAGTGGCAGAAGCTCTTCTATGGAAAGCGCTATGCAATGACCAATCTTCGCGCAGGTGCCCTTTCCCGTCGTACAGATGGTGAAGAGTATCCGGAATATACTCCTGATTTTATCAGACTTGCAGAGAGTTATGGTGCAAAAGGTATCCGTGTTACAGATAAATCAGAAATTGCAGCTGCTTTTGAAGAAGCAAAGAAAAATACAAAGGCACCTACTATTATCGAGTTTATAATTGATCCGGAAGAAATGGTTTACCCAATGATCAAACCAGGTGGAACTCTCGCTGATATGATCATGGACTGTTAAGGAGGAATTGAAATGGAAAAAGGAATGAAAAAAAGATGGATTTCACTTTATGTAGAAAATCAGGTAGGTGTCCTGTCCAAAATTTCCGGTCTTTTCTCCGGAAAGTCCTATAATCTGGACAGTCTTACCGTTGGAACTACCGAGGATCCTACTGTATCCAGAATGACAATTGCAACTTTCAGCGATGATGAAACTTTTGAACAGATCAAAAAACAGCTGAACCGGATGATAGAAGTCATAAAAGTTATTGATTTTACAGATGTTTTTGTTCGAATGAAAGAAATTCTCTACATTAAAGTAAAAGACTGCACTTCTGAGGACAAAGTAGAACTTTTTCAGATTGCGGAAACTTTTAAAGCCCGTGTTATTGACTACGGCAAAGACAGTCTGCTTCTGGAATTTGTACAGACAGCCACCAAAAATGATGCAGTCATCAAACTTATCAAAGAAGAATTCCGCCATATCGAAGTAGTCCGGGGCGGAAGTGTAGGAATTGAATCTATCAGTATGATGGAACGTTAATTTTATATTGCAGTGGGGGAAGTTACAAAGAAATGAAACTCTCATTTTCAAAATCCGTAGACATGACAAAGGGGTCACTGTGGAAAAATATTTTTCTGTTCAGTCTTCCCCTGATGTTTTCTCAGATTCTTGAAGTCATGTTTAATCTGAGTGATGTAGCTGTAGTTGGACGATTTGCAAATTATAAGGCACTTGGCTCTGTGGGTTCAACTACACTGCTTGTTACTTTGTTCACCGGTTTTCTCATTGGTATGGGATCCGGTGTCAATGTACGTACCGCACATGCCCTTGGTGCCGGCAACCGAAAAGACACAGAGCAGACGATCCATTCCTCTCTTCTGCTCTGTCTGTTCATCGGACTTATCATCGGACTTATCTGTATCATTTTTTCCGGTAATTTTCTCCGGATTCTGCATACAAAAGACGAGCTGATGGACGGTGCGGTTCTTTATATGAAAATATATGCACTCGGAATGCCTGCCATGGCTGTTTATAATTTCGGTAACGGGGTACTGAGTGCAAGAGGTGAAACAACCACGCCTCTTCTTTATCTTACCATTGCAGGCGTGCTGAATGTGCTTCTGAACCTGTTTTTTGTTATCAGATGCCACATGGCAGCTGATGGAGTAGCAACAGCCAGTGTCATTGCACAGTATGTATCTGCTACTCTTGTCATGTGCAATCTTTTTCACAGAAAAGACAATTGTCATGTCCGGATTTCTGGTCTTCATCTGTACAGAAATTCCTGCATGGCAGTTCTTGCACTTGGTATTCCTGCCGGAATCCAGAATGCGATCTTTGCCATTGCCAATCTCTTTGTACAGGCAGGTGTAAACTCTTTTGATGCTGTGATGGTATCCGGTAATGCAGCCTCTATGAACGCTGACACACTGGTATTTAATATCATGTACGCATTTAACATTGCAAATGCCAGTTTTATAAGTCAGAATATGGGAGCCCGCAACAAGACACGAATGAAAAAAAGCTATATGATCAGTATTTTTTATTCATTTTCAGCAGGTGCTATTTTTGGTGTTTTCCTGCTCATCTTTGGCAGACAGTTTCTTTCTCTGTTTGCAACAGATACAAGAGTCATCAATGCAGGTATGCAAAGAATCCACATTATGTGGTTTGCCTATGCAATCAGCGCTTTTATGGATGGCACTATCGCAGCTTCCAGAGGTATCGGAAAGACTGTAATACCAACAGTCATCGTGATCCTCGGTTCCTGTGTATTCCGAATCGTATGGGTCTATACTGTATTTGCATGGTTCCATACCATCCCGGCTCTGTACTCTCTGTATTTCTTTTCATGGACCATTACTTCTGTTGCGGAGGTCATATATTTTCTCCACAGTTTCCGGAAATTACCCATATAGTACATATAGAAAAAACAGCTCCGTTTATCGAAAACGGGGCTGTTTCTGTTCTGTAGTATGTTCACCTATTAACTTTTCCATCCAGACCATATTATACCATCTGTTAAATTTATATCCGCATTTATGAAATTCACCTACCATACGATATCCCAGATGAGCATGAAATTCTGCACTGTTTTTGTCCAGATGTTCGTCTTCTGTTTCCGGATATGCAATACAGGCATTCATGTTCAGGAATCCACGTTCTTTCAGTTCTTTCTCAAGTGCATTGTGAAGTTTCTTTCCTATTCCCATATGTTTTCTGTTACAGTCCACATAAATAGAAGTTTCCACTGCCCAGTCATAAGCAGGACGGTCATGAAATGGACCTGCATAGGCATAGCCAATGATTTCTCCATCCTGTTCTACCACTAAATAAGGATATTTCAGCAACGTATTACGGATTCTGCTTCTGAACTCCTCTGCAGAAGGTACTTCATATTCAAAAGTAATCGCTGTCTCTCTTACATAAGGCTCATATATTTCCAGCAGTGCCTCCGCATCATTTTCTGTGGCAGTTCTTATTTTAACTTCATCTTTTATCATTCAGTCGCACACTTTCCAATCTTTTCCATTAGTTCCAAATATCTTTTTCATATGTACGTTCATAATATAATAATACATCACGATCAGAAGCGCTCCAGCCAGCATCCACGCTGCAGGACCTGCAAGACAGACTCCTGTATAGCTTTTCATGTTTCCGGCAATGACTGCAACCACACCTCTTCCTATCAGTTCTGCAACGCCCGCCATCATCGGAAGAAGTCCAAAACCAAGACCCTGGATTCCATTTCTGTATATATTGACAATTGCAAGCGGTATGAAAAACAGTCCGATGCACTTCAGATAAATATCAACAGAATTCATGATCAGTTCTACATCTTCTGATACAAAAAGATACGTCATGTATTTCCCTATTGTCATTATAAATGCTGCTGCCACAAAAGAATAAATAACACCGATCATCGTACATGCTTTGAAGCCTTCCCGGATTCTTCTGACAGAACCTGCCCCCATATTCTGAGCAGCGTAAGTGGCCATTGTTGTTCCCATCGCAACATAAGCCTGTGTAACAACCTGTTCGATCTTTCCCGCTGCTGTAAATGCTGCAACCATTGTCGAACCAAGTATATTCAGTGAAGACTGTACCATCATGGAACCGATTGCAGTAATCGAATACTGCAATGCCATCGGAAGTCCGATCTTCAGCTGTAATCCATAAATATATCCTCCGACTTGAAGATCATCTCTTTTAAGATGCAGTACCGGGATTTTTGCAATAATATAAAGCAGGCAGAGCACGCCGGATACTCCCTGGGCAATAATCGTTGCTACTGCTGCACCTCTGGCTCCCATATGAAATACAATAATAAGCAGAAGATCCAGAACTATATTCAAAAGAGCACTTATGATCAGAAAATACAGCGGAATCTTGCTGTTACCTATTGCACGGAGAATACTCGACAGCAAATTGTAGAACATCTGTGCAAGAATTCCGGCACTGATGATCATAATATAACCGTATGCATCCTTAAAAATGTCAGACGGTGTATTCATAAATGTCAGCAACGGCTTCATAAACAGCATAAACAGAACAGTCAGCATCGCACCTACAATAAGTGACAGTATCCCGGCACCTGCAACAGTCCGGCGCATTCCCTTCATATCTCCTGCTCCGAATTTCTGTGCCGTAGGTACTGTAAATCCGGCAGTCATTCCAACAACAAAGCCATATATCAGAAACATGATCGTTCCTGTACTTCCAACTGCCGCAAGGGCTTTGTTTCCAACAAATTTTCCTACGATGACTGCATCTGCCATATTATAAAACTGCTGAAAAACATTTCCCAGGAAAATCGGCAGAGTGAAGTTCAGGATAATCTTCATCGGATTTCCAACAGTCATATCATTCTGTACTGTTTTCATACTTCTCCTCCTTTAAAATCTTCTAAACGAGTTCGTATTATACACCAGAATATATATACTGTAAACCGGAAAATTCAAGTTGTTTCATTCTTTTTTAAAACTCTTTTTTCATCATTATTTTTCTGCTGATCAGCCAGGAAAACGCAGCTGCCACAACCATAAATATTAATCCTGCTACTGCCAAACCTGTTTCATTTAAACTGTCAAGCCATAGGATAATACCAAGCGTGTCCGGATTCAAAACTTCCGTAACCACATAAATTGCTGCAATTATAGAACCTGCAAGACATATTAACACGATACGGCTTTTTTCTACTCCGAATTTCAGCTGTACAGGAATCATTACCGAAAGAGCGATGACAATCACCGGTAAAAACGCCACAACTACCTGTATATCAGAAAAAGAATCTATAACACTTCCATGCAGCACTTTTGAAACAAAATATAAGACTGCAGACAGAATCCATGAAATTATGGCACTTCCCATGCACAGAATATATTTTTCATTTACATATAAACTTCTGCTCACCGGTAATGTCATCAGAAACTGAAATCCATTATCTACCTCATCATACGAGATCAGGCTGGTAACAAAAATTGCCATACAGAACGGCAGATATCCCATTATAAATGTATTGCTCTGGGTCAGTCCCATTATTAGCGCAAGTGCCATAAATATCAGAATTGACTGCCTGTTCTGTCTCATCAGTCTGAAATCTTTTACAAATAAACCAGTCATGATCGATATCCTCCTGTCATCATAAGAATCAGTTCATCAATTCCTCCGTTTTCAACAACAATTCCGGGGTAATTTTCCTGATAAAACTTTTTGTTTGCCGTAAAACAGGCATATCCATAATTTACTTTCTGACTTTTTATTAAATATTCCTTATCCAGTGCCTCATACTGTCCATTGCTGACTTTCAGTATTCCATATTCTTCCATAAGTGTATCTGTTTCTTCATGAACGATTATTCTACCATCATGTATCAGATAAATATCATCACAGAGCGTTTCCAGATCTGATGCTATATGAGATGTGATCAGTATTGTTCGTTCTTCATCATTGACAAGATAGTTTCTAAGCATATCCAGGATTTCGTTCCGCGCCTCTACATCCAAACCTGCCGTAGGCTCATCAAGAATCAATAATTTTGCATTATGAGAAATTGCTGTGAGTACTTTAAGCTTTGCTTTCATTCCCGTTGAAAATGTCCGAATTCTCTTTTTCGGCGGAATTTTCAGTTCCTGACACTTTCTTCTGAAAAATTCCCGATCAAATTCGGTATACATTTTTGAAAGGATATGCTCCACATCACCCAGATCAAACTGACCACTGAATCCGGACTCTGCCAGCGAAACACCTAACTTCTGTTTATCATACGGAGTCATTTTTTCTGTATCTTTTCCAAGTATTTTTATACTTCCACTATCCTGTCTGGCAAGGCCCAGAAGAAGCCGGATCGCAGTACTCTTCCCTGCACCGTTCTTACCCACCAGACCGGTGATCCTGCCTTCTGGGATTTCCATACTCATATGAAGCTGAAAATCCATATATTTCTTCCCAACATCATTCATTATTATCATATCTTTCTCCATTTCTGATTACAGGAATCATTTTGTTACTGTTCTCAGTAACTTATTTTTCTTCCAGAAGAAGCTGTACTGTATCCAGTATCTCTTCTCTGCTCATTCCTACTGCTCTGGCTCTGTCTATGGCTCTGTCAAACTCATCTTCCACAGCTTTCCGCCTCGCCTCAGCAGCAAGCTGTTTATCCGAAGCTGTAACAAAAGTGCCTTTGCCATGGACTGTTGTCACAAATCCTTCCTCTTCCAGGCGATCATATGCTTTCTTTACTGTAAGGGCACTGATACGCAGGTCTCCTGCAAGTGCTCTCACAGATGGAAGTGCCTCACCTTCTTTCAGCAAAGACTCCAGTATCTGAGACTTTATCTGTTCCATCAGCTGTTCATAAATAGGTATCATTGATGAATGGTTCAATATAATATGCATATTTTGTATTTCTCCTTTACAATAAACAGTATATAACAGCTGGCATCTGTTGTCAACTGTTATATACTGTTTGTTTCAATATATTAATTAAGAGCAGACGTTATTGTCTGCCCTTAAGAAAACTCTCCTCAGTGCTTCCTTTGAATCAGTACTCTGAATCTCATATCTTTTGATACAGTACCAGCCTTTCAATCTGCAGATCATTACACAGTTCGCATGACACTCTGCTCATATCATACACATGAACAACCTGCTTCAACTCAGGATTCTCCGTAAACAAACTTACAATATCAGGATATTCTGCCAGTTTTTCCGGTGCAAAGCGTAACGTTTTTTCATTGGCAAATACTGCGGTGTACAATATCTCTGCTTCTACCAGATCCTGAAAAATATGGCTTCCATACGAAAGTTCCGGATTATATCCCGCCTTCTTCTCTTCTATCTCACAGATTGCTTCAAATTCACTGATATCTGCAAAAGTTGTCGGAACGCCAAGTTCCGGAGAAGATGTACCTATACGCCCCGGAACCATAAGAAGCATATGCTTATTTTTTCCTTTGTATTTCCAGTTTATTGCTCCGATCAGTTTCGCCACATTTGGCTTTCTGACATACGGCATATTATAGTATGCAACCGGATCGACCAGAACAATGTAATCGATTTTCACATTTCTGGACAGTCCCATCGAAGAATGCACATTCTCCAGAATTATTTTTTCTTCTGCAATATGTTCCGGGATCTGTGCTTTTCCGATATCCTTAAACACCTTCAGTGGCCGGCACTGCAACAGGTTTATGGAATATTCTCCTGTTTCCGAAAGATTCACCGTAAACTCGATATCAACCGGATATTCATATTCTTTCTGGAGCAGCTGCATAATGTCCTGTATCTGCTTCATCAGAATCTGATTCTTTACTATACCACTGCACGCAATAAAACGAACAGATCTGTTTATTCCCCTCTCCCTGAATGATCTTTCTGCGTCAAAATCATGATCCAGAAGAATATTGGCAAGGTATTCCGGAAGAAATCCTTCGATCTGATCCAGATACATTTGTCTCACGCAGTGTCCTGAGGTATCCACTGCTTCTACTTTCCGCTGCGAAAACTGATGTTTCTCTGTAATGGTTGTACAGCTTGTTGCCTGTGGCATATCCAGACTGACAAGCCGGGGATAAGAGCCTTCCGTGCGGTCCACTGCTGCTGTTCCAAGTCCCATAACCAGTCTCAGCATTCCTGCTTTTGGATCGATCTGCTCTAAAAACTTATAAGGACTGTAAGAGTACCCAACTCCCGCTGCACATGGCATATAATAAGAGCCATAATAAGAACCCGAAACGCGCTGTACAAGAAGCGCCATCTGTTCATCACGTTTATCAAGTCCTCTCCTCTTTCTGTAATCCAGTGCCGACAGACTCATGGAACTGGCATATACAGTCTTTATTGCGTTTTCAAACTCCAGAAGGCGCTCTTCCAGAGTTCCTCTGTTGGCGCAGAAAACTGACTCATATTTTCCTGCAAATGCATTGCCAAAACCATCTTCAAGAATACTGCTGGAACGTACTATAAAAGGATCCTGTCCATAATATTCCAGAATATGCAGAAACTGATTTTGCATTTCTTCCGAAAAGGCACCATTTTTCAGTCTCTGCGCAAATTCTTCTGCCAGCGAAAAGTATTCCTCTTCCTCTCTCTGACGAACGCGGATATCCCAGAATCCATTATCTACAATGTAAGTATAATAAACATCAGATCCGATAAAAAAGGAATCATGAGGTTCAAGCACCTCATCAATATCCGGTGCCATATTTCGGACAATTGCTCTGGAAAGCAGCATTCCACATGCTTTTCCACCAATCATACCCGTTCCGATCATATGATTTCGAACGTTAAAATAATCCTGTGGCGTAAAGTGCTTTTTCACCATAAGACGCATCTTTTCATCTCTGGTCATCATAATATTACACATGGTATTGCAGGCATCATCTGTGTTCATATGATTGTCATATAACATTTTTGCTGTGTTAAAAAAACGATTCCAGGAATCCGTAAACTGCTCTTCACCTGTTCTCTGAAATTTATCAAGAACCTGATAAAAACGGCTGGACTGTACTCCATCCAGGATTGGACGAAATGCACCTGTTTCTCGGTTATAAATATGTGGTCGAAACATGGTTTCCGAATCTCTGTTCCACACTTTTGCAGGCCGGACATATATGTTTCTCCTGTCAGAATAGACATCCAGAAATAACTGTGTAGTATTTAATATTTTCTTTACTGCATGAAAAGAATGTTTTCCCCTGATAATCGGAAAAAATGCAACTGTATCCAGTGTAAAAAGGAATGGACACGTAACACGAAAGAAGTTGCCCATCATCAGGTCAGTTGCCCAGGCTGTCTGAAGTTCTGAAAGACAGTCAAACACATAAAATACATCAGAACCTTCTTTTTCAATGATTTTATGTATTTTCACAGTAAAATCCTCAAACCTGTGTGATAAGGTAATTTCTATACGTTCTATCTGTGGACATTCTTTTACCAGCGGCTCATGGCTGGCAAAGCGAAAATATACAATTCTTTTTTTGTCCTTGATTGCCTGCTCTATATAAGGTTCGCAGAAATACCTGAATTCCTGGAGATTTGAAACTCTCCACACCACATTGTCCCCCAGACGGATATTATCCAGTGCCTGATCCATATCCGGAATTCCTGAACAGATTCTCTCAAAAGCTGCCATATTTTCCCTCCATAACCCAAGAATTAAAAAAAGCACACAGACATTCCTGTCCATGTGCCACGCTGCACCCTTTTCCTGAAATTATTATAAAAAGAATATATTATAAAGTCAACCATCTATATTGGTGTTACCTGTCAAAAACCAGCCGCATCTGATGCCATACGACATTTCCATGCGTGGATTTATCTGATATACCCTCATCAGAAAAGCCAAATTTTGCGTAATACGGAACAAGTTTTTCTTTACACGTCAATACAAGTCCCTTACGTCCCTGCTGCCTTGCATCGTCAATAGCACGACATATTAATTTTCCTGCATATCCATGTTTACGATAATCTGGTAAGGTATTAACACCGAAAATCATCTGCCACGCACCATTTTCGTCATGCATAAATGCATTCTTATACATTTCATCTGTTAAATCCGATTCATCTGTTACAAATCCATCCACAAATGCAATCAGCTTTCCAGCTTCATACATTAGCCAAAAGTGATTTCCATAATACTTAACTCTTTCAACAAATTCCTTTTCTGTTGCTGCTTCCGCAGGCGGAAAGCATTCTGCCTCAACTGCTGCAATTTCCGCAATATCTTCATTCGTTGCATATTTTATATTCATAATAGAATTCCTCTTCTCCAAAAATCTGATAACACATTGTATCACAAAAGTCAGTACCACAAGCTTTGCCTGGGTTTGAGATTGTTTCAATCATGTTTTTCACAGTTACCCCCGTAAACCTTAATTCTTCCTGACCTCAAGACAATAATTGACATGCTCGAAGGCTTTCATATCTGCTCCGGCTTTGTCAACAATATCCCTTTGAGTATCATCTGGTGTCAGCAACTCGTAAATCAGGAAATACACAGCCGCTCAGTCCCGAACTCCGGCAAGCGCCAGAAATTTTTTGTCTGACTGAATACCCTGGGTCAGAAACCGGCCGTCCCGGAACAGCGCATATGTGGTAACCGGTGCAGGTACGCTCTGTGCGGATTCTTTATCGGTAATGTGGATTGCTTTGAATGGAATGCCATGTTCCTTTGCCACTTCCTGCACCTTTGGCACCCAATAATAGGTGTATGGACACTGATCGGTATAATAAAGAACAAATCCGTCTTCGGCCACTTTGGGATACCTGGCACATTTCCTGAATTTCGGCAGTTCAGCATTCGGCACAAATGGCAGATACATCAGGCTGATCCCGCAATCAGATATATCTGCTGTCTTGAAACCCTTATACTTCAAGAACTTCGGATCGGCAAGAAATTCACGTTTCCGACCCTCAGCGCACAAAATACAAACGCCGTTCTTTCTCTTTGCCCTGGCGTCCCGAATGCACTCACCTAAAAGTTCGTTTGAATATCCATGTCCTTTCATACCACCGGATACCCACAGACAGTTGATGTAAATCCAGCCATTCGCCTCAATTGGAATCCATGCGTTTTCGGCCGGTATATATTCAATAAAGCATTTGCCCCGCTCTTCGCTTCGGTAGAAAACAAGACCTTCCTCAAAGCGCTGCTTCATCCATTCTTTCTTGGCAATGCTCTGCTTACCAGACATGGCACAGCAAATATGCTCTTTATCAATATTTTCTTTCGTGATCCGCATATAATTCATATTTTGTTCCTCCTGTTATCACTTCCTGCTGTTCTTCAAATGCAACCGCATCTAGTTGTTCCACATATTTCTCTATAATGGTTCTTTCTATATCTGGAACTGTTTGCAATAATTGCTGATATTCTTTTCACAGAACCCTGCAATATTTTTCCGGTATTAAGAAAATATTCAATTCTATCAGCAAGTTCTACTTTGCTCCCCGAAACAGGCCGGTTATTTTTTCTGCAAAAGTCCATCGATTCCTTTTTCAAATAGTAATAATTCCGGAATGTTTCTCCATTCAATCCCTTATCTAACTTCGGCCTTTCACTCACTCATCTTTCTCCTACAATTCGTTACTTTATTAAAAATAATATCGCAATCCATTTCCAAAATCAATTCACAAACTTATATTCCACAATTCTCAAAAAATGTCGAAAAAAAAAGTGTTGCAACCAGTATGATGATTACAACACTTTGTTCATTCTTATTGTTTAATTCTTTTTGTTGGACCCATTGATGCAAATACCACTTCTCCTATTGCTCATGTCTCCCCTCAAAACATTACATTTAGAAGCATATAACAAACATGACATAATAATTAACCACTACCCCATATTATAAATAACACCCAGAGATACTTATTTCAGACTGATAATCAGATTTTTATTGAATTTATTAATCTATATGTTATGACAACATATCTTTCAGACATGTACTCCGGTAGTCACTTGGTGATATTTTATATCTTTCTTTAAATACTCGGTTAAATGTTCTCTGACTTTCAAATCCACTATCCAGACAAATGTTTGTAATAGAATCACTCGTATTTTCCAAACGATGGCATGCATAGTTCAGCCTTGCATCGTTAAGATATTGATTAAAGTTTCTATGGAATGTTTTGGAAAAGAGTCTGGATAAAACATATTTGCTCACCCCCAGATCTTTTGCCATCTCTTCCAGAGAAAACTTCTTCTTGAAATTTGCTGATATATAGGAAACTGTCTGGTAAATAAGATCGTTGCTCCCCACATTACTCTTTTCTACCAAATTTAATTTTCCTATGCAGCGTGCCAACACAATTTGAAGATATGCCTGTGCAACAGTAATATCCGACTGTTCTGTCTCTAAAATTGCATTTATAACCCTATATACCTCCGGTTCAACCTTTTCCGCTTTGATGATTGGGTATTCAGGAGCCATGGATTGCATGATATCTGCAAATTTGGCTATCGTAAATGGCGATGCAATCAGATAAGTCGCTTTATTTACACCGGGTGTCAGTACCTGATAGTGATGAATAACATCTGGAAATACAAAGCCTATATCTCCTTTTTCCATATGGTATAGTTCCTGTCCGACACCAAGTTCTAATGCTCCACTTGTTACACAAACGATTTCCAGTGCATTATGAAGATGTGGTTCAATATGTTTTGACTTCCTATTTATTGCTATAATCTCCTCTTTTGTGTCAACATATTTTAACTGCATGAAATACTCCCCTTTGCAACATTTGTCTATATCTTCTTTCGATTTGGCAAGCAATCCTTTTACACCTATCTTATAATCAACTTGTAAATAAGGAAAGGAGGAATTGCAAATGAGCAACCTAAAAAAATATCTGAATGACCTTTTAGTATTCTACGCTGAATATTTTGAGCATCCTTACCATGTATAAATACTAAAAGGACTATTTTGTGAAAACTGAATATTTTCTTAAGGCCATTTCACAAAAATGAAGTGGTCCTTTTTTATTTTCAAAATACAGTTCTATCACTTTATATATAGAAAAAAGCACTGTCTCATCGAGCAACGATCAGACAACGCTTTCTCCTGTCAATTCTAATTTATGTCCGATGCATCTGTTACTTCATCTGCAGCAATTTCTTTTTCTGCTTTCAGTTTTTTATTTGCATCTTCTACATTCATTCTTGAAAGTGCAAACATAATCAATACATCAAAGATTAACGGAAGCCAAAGATACATGAACTGCATCATATCAAGTGCAGACTGTGGCTGAGTTGCATTTGTTCCGACATATCCACTGAACTCAAGCATCCATCCAACAACAGCGGTTCCAATACCTCCACCGATTTTTACACCAAGAGAAGTACAAGAGTACATCGTTCCGTCAATTCTCTTTCCCTGCGTAAGATAAGTGTATTCAGAGCAAGATGCGATAACAGCATTCATATCTCCCTGCCATGGTCCCTGACCTAAGGCTGCAAGAGCTGTAAATGCCATCATCAGCGGAACACTGCCCATATATCCGGCAACAACAACAAGTGCTCTACCGATGACTGCTAAGACGTAACCTCTTAAGTTCAGTTTATACATACCTTTCCACTTACCAACTAATGTCGGTGTGAAAATCAGGGCAATGATCAGTGGAATATTTACTGCCCATGCAAATTGTCCAAACAAATTCTTATTTTTCAGTACCCATGTCATGTAATAAATGCCAGCTCCAATCATGGCACCATATAACTGCTGTAAAATATATGTTCCACAAATCATCATGTAATATTTGTTTTTGACAAGAAGCTTGAATGCCTGTACCATTCCATACTTTTCATTATCATTCTTTACTTCTCCTTCATTAAGTTCTTCCTCCGGAAGTTCCTTAACAGAAAGTGCTGAAATCGTATTTACGACCAGACCAATGATTGCATAGATAATAGCAACCGTTCTCCATGCCGCAGCATCTCCACCACATTTATCTACAAATCCAACTGTAATCGCCTGAATCAGAAGACTTGTTGAAAATGCAAAAATAAAACGGTAAGATCCCATCTGTACACGCTCTTTGCTGTTCTTTGTAATCAGTGACGTAAGTGCTGAATAAGCAATATTGTTTGCTGTATAAAACACACCATTTAACAGTGTATAAGAAATAAAGAACCATGCATATTTAGCCGTTGTTCCCAAACTCACCGGTACTGCAAAGCAGCCGACCAGCGTAATGGCACAACCAATATATCCGTATAGCATCCAGGGTTTCGCTTTTCCCATTTTACTGTGTGTTTTGTCAATCATTGATCCAAAAAATATATCCGTAAAACCATCAAATAGTTTTGATACGGCAATCAGGGTACCCACGACACCTGCAGCAAGTCCTACCGAGTCCGTCAGATAGACCATCATAAAAGATGTCAGGAACGCATAGACTACATTACCTGCAATATCACCTGATCCGTATCCAATTTTGTTATACCATTTCAAATACTTTTTTTCTTCCATCGAATTTCTTTGCTCCTCATCTTCATCGCACTTAGAATCTCAATATGGCTAACCGTATGATATCTAATTCTGTTTTTTTCTCCGATTTTGTCTGATTGCTCTGTATATCCGGACTTTACATTACAATCAGACTCTCTTTCCTTGTTTACGGGTTACATGAAACTTTATTATCCTTTTACATACGGTATCAGCGTAAACTGGAACCGGAATAATACATCATCAAATCGGTACTGATCCAATACAACTGGACCACAACTATTAGAACCAATGCCATTTAATGCGTAGTCAACGCAAAATACTACACTATCTGATTCTGTCAGTTCATAATTATGCGTTTTCTTCTCAAGTTCTTCCTGCGTATAATAAGAAGCATTGAATGAAAATGCCTTTTCTGCGGATGCCACAATTCCATATCGGCTGTTGTTAAGCTCTACATATTCACAATCATAATGGCTTCCATTTTCCTGTGGACGGATATAGTCCTCATGTAAATCCCCTACATCTGCCCGGTACAAACCGTGGCTCGCAGCCTGATGTTTATCACAATAACTTTCCTGTGGTCCCATTCCAAAGTATCTTACAGCTGAAAGTTTTTTATCCAGGAACATCCTCACACCAAATCTCGGAAGATCCGGGAATTCATCGTCTTTTGTTACTGCAATATCTGCATCAATCTTTCCAGCAGCTTCTATTTTCCATATAATCGTCACATCAAGAATCTTCTGTACTGTCTCTGCCACAACGGAAGCATGGCTTGTAATCTTCACACCATGTTTTCCCTGCACAACCTCTGTCGTATAGGCTCTTGTGTAAGCCTTATCATAGTGGGCTTTCTTCCATTCAGACTTGATGTACATATCGTTATCTGTTGGAGCTCTCCAAATATTTAATTCCATCGGATGGTTCAAGTATTCCCGCCCTGCGAATTTCATCTCTGTAAAGAGTGCAGTACGTTTGTCTATGGTATAAGCAAATTCACGCCCCTTGATATGAATCTGTGTATCATTTTCATTTACCTGTAATTCAGAGTCCACTACTGTTTTTGGTATCCATTTCTCTGCAAGTTTACATTTTGTATCCTCTTTACTTACCTCAATTTCATCAAATCCAAGAATATGGTCTTCATCCAACAGTGGCAATTCTTTTTTCAGATGGTAAATAAGTTTTAAATAACATTTCCCATTCTCTGGAACATTGATCTTCAGGTTTGTTTTTCCTTCCCCGTGTGGTGCCACAGAAAACTCCGGAAGTATGCCTTTGCTGATCACAAGACCATCCTGTGTCAGCTCATAACTAATCTTCACATAATCTTTCAAGTCATCAAAATCCATGTAGTTATGAAGCACCAGTTCTCCGCTTTCTTTGTTATAGGAAATAACTCTTGCCGGGCGATAAACATTCTTGTATTCCAGAAGTCCTGTATGTACCGTTCTGTCCGGATATACTAATCCATCCATACAGAAGTTGCCATCATGAATTTCTTCGCCATGGTCGCCCCCATAAGCATATATAGTCTTTCCATTCTCAGCAGTTCCATGAGAAATCGCATGGTCACACCATTCCCAGACAAAGCCGCCGCACATTTTATCATTATCCTGAATCATCTGGAAGTAATCTTCAAAATCTCCAGGTCCGTTTCCCATGCTGTGACAGTACTCTACCAAAAGGAAGGGTTTGCTTCCATCTTTATCCAGATATTCCTGAATTTCGGAAAGCGCTGGGTACATCCGGCTGTACACATCCAGATTGCTGTAATCATATGTTTCATCATAATTACGGTATCTTGCACTCTCATATTGTGTGATACGGTCTGGATCAAAATTCTTTGTCCATTCCAGTGCTTTTTCAAAGTTGCAGCCATAAGCACTCTCATTTCCCATTGACCACATAACAATACAGAAACGGTTTTTGTCACGTTCCACCATGAGTTTTACGCGATCAACGATTGCCTCTTCCCATACTGGATCATCTGCAATCTTCTCATTCCATCGTTTGAACCGATTGTAATCAGTGTCTTCTTTTCTGTAGATCATAAATGGACCATGAGCTTCAATATCTGCTTCATCTATTACCATGAATCCATACTTGTCACACATTTCATAGAAAAATGGTGCGTTCGGATAGTGGCTGGAACGGATCGCATTAAAATTATGCTGCTTCATTAACGTAAGATCGGTTGTAATCTGTTCCGGATTGATTGTAAATCCAGTAACCGGATCAGAATCATGTCGATTGACACCACGGAATTTAATCTTCTGTCCATTTAAATAAATAACCTGGTCTTTAATCTCTATCTTTCTTAATGCAATGTGATCTACAATTACTTCATTCTCTGTTTCAAGAATCAGTTTATATAGATATGGATTTTCTGTATTCCAAAGTTCCGGACTTGCGATTTCTAATACAGCTGTTCCTTCTTCAGCAATACTTCCTAGTGCTACAACTGCTCCGTTTCTATCTTCAATCGAAATTTTTACATTTAACGGAGAGTAGAATTTCATTTCAATTTCTACTTTCGCAAGCATATCCTCAATTCTTGTTTTAATATGATAATCACTGATTGCCTGTTTTGGGCGTTTCAAAATGTACACATCCCGGAAAATACCACTCATACGGAATTTGTCCTGATCTTCCAAATAGGAACCATCACACCACTTCATTACCAGAACCGCTATGCTGTTCTCTCCGTCCCGAAGGAGGTCGGTAATATCAAACTCACTGGTCATATGAGAAACCTGGCTATACCCTACATAAGAGCCATTGATCCATACATAAAAGCAACTGTCTACTCCTTCAAAATTCAAGAAAGCTTTTGGTGCATTTTCATCTTTGTGATAAACAAAGGTATGTGCATATGTTCCACATGGAATATCCTGTGGTACATACGGTGGATCAAATGGGAACGGATACCTGATGTTTGTATACTGATGTGTGTCATATCCTGCCATCTGCCATACACTCGGAACCTGAATCTCATCAAAATTTTCTGTATCATAATCTTTCTCAAAGAAGGGTTCCTGAACCTCATAGATACTGTTAAAATACTGGAACTTCCAAGTTCCGTTCAATAACTGCATTCGGTCTGACTCTTCCCTGTGCTCCACCAGGTTATCCATTCTTTTGGAGGCCGGAATAAAATAGGCTCTGGCTGGCATTGTGTTTTCGTGCAGTACGCTTAGATTTTCATAATAACGTGGTACGATCATAAATAACTCTCCTTTAATACATATACATTTTTTTGCACTTTGTTTTTCCACAGCAAACCTTGTCTTTTACTTTTATGTTTACGCTTCTCTGTTTTGCTATATATATCTTATCCTAATCTGCAAAACATGTCTATGAATTGGATTAGACAAAATATGCACTAAATGATACAATAACAAAAAAAGGAAAAGAGGTGCTACCATATGTATATGAATACCGGTTATTTAAACCACTCCCATATGGATTTCAAAGACAAAAGTCGCCCACTGGTTGTAGGAAGTTGCGGTACTTACCGCCTTTCCAGCCATCCAAAGTTACCAACCTACCGTCCAAGGGGACGCCTGGATTATCAGATTATCTATATCACTGCTGGTTGTGGGCATTTTCATTTTGACAATGTGGATAACGAAACGATTGTCCCCGCCGGTAATATTGTACTGTACAGACCGAAGGAACTTCAGAAATATGAATATTATGGAAAAGATAAGGCAGAAGTATACTGGATTCATTTTACAGGCAACAATGTAAAAAATATCCTACGGCAATATGGATTCCCGGATAAAGAACGTGTCTTTCAAGTGGGTACATCTAATGAATATGAACAAATTTTCAAACGTATCATTATCGAGCTCCAACGCTGTCAAGACAATTATGAGGAAATGCTTGTCCTTTTGCTACGTCATCTTCTGATCAGTTTCCACCGGGAACTGACAAGAGAGCACATATTAAAAAATGAATATCTTGATCATGAGATGGATAATGCTGTTACCTTTTTCAGTGAAAACTACAATCAAAATATCAATATTGATGATTATGCTGCCTCACGAGGCATGAGTATCAGCTGGTTTATCCGAAATTTCAAAAAAT
This sequence comes from Blautia sp. HCP28S3_G10, assembly GCF_052065235.1. Taxonomy (NCBI): domain Bacteria; kingdom Bacillati; phylum Bacillota; class Clostridia; order Lachnospirales; family Lachnospiraceae; genus Blautia; species Blautia sp. HCP28S3_G10. The sequence goes on from NZ_JBQHUL010000026.1 coordinate 27,975, forward strand.
ATACCGGTTCTACACCAATGCAATTCATTGTGGGAATCCGCATCAACAATGCTCAGATGTTACTTGAAACAACAACTTATTCCATCAATGAGATTTCTAAAATTGTCGGATATGATAACCAGCTTTATTTCAGTCGGCTTTTTCACAAGTTGAAAGGATATTCGCCGAGAGAATACCGAAAGCTGAGAAACAAATTCTGAAATCCACAAAGAGGATACCACCGAATTATCAAAACAATGATTCGTAATATCCTCTTCTCACTTTTGCTCTGTTCCGTACTCTATCGTGCTTTTGTTCTCTATAGAGGTCGCAGATCTTCCATAATATTCTCTGTTTGCAACACCTTCCAAGATTGGCGTTTCTGTCAAATATTTTGAATATTCGTCTGCCGCAATAAGTTTTGTAGTAAAATTATCAAAATCCGGTGTAATGACAATCAATCCATAATCTCCCTCTCTCATAGCACCTTTCAATGACTGAATCGTTGCTTCCTTAATGTCACTATCCTAACTCTTTGCTTCCATCATGGACCACATCCCCGTACTTCTGGATCATCCTTGCCAGAAACTCTGCACACTTTTCCATGTTTTAGCCTGGCCTGTTTCTCCGTCAGTCCGCCGGTATCGATCAGTTCATTTTTTTCCATAACCAGAAACCACCTCCTACTGTTCCAAGGAGTCCTGGTCCCTGATGCATTTATTTACTTTATCATCCGTTCAATACCATCTGTCATACGGATTCCCACGCACCTTCTTTGTCTCTGGTGCCTTCTCGATACTCTTTTCAGCTTCTTCCCTCGTTGCAAACAGCCTGTGAGCCTTCACCTGTATTCCGCCACCTGTATCTGTAAAACGGACCAGGAACATCCCGCCAGAACACCTGCGGATTTCCACCTCTCTCACATACCGGTTTGATTCCACAATATATGCAGTATCCCCGACTTTCATAAAATCACACTCCTGCACTCAAAACATCCTTCATCCTCACCAGAACCGGAAGCACCTGCCCGTCAGCAAATCTCCGGTCAAAAGAACCATTGGAAAAATGATCCTCTCTTAGCAGCATTGTCAGTAATGCTATACACCACCTTCCATCAATCGCCTAAAATCGAATGTATGTTCCTTATTTTAACATGCCCCATATAATTATTCCAGTCCAAAAAGACATATGAATTTTCACAGCCTGCTTCTTCTAGAGAATAAAAAAACAGACCATATAACAACTTTATATGTTCTGTCTTTTTATTCCTACAAATCTTCGTGCAGTTTTACATCGCTATTATCTGCCATGCATTGTTTTAAGGCAATGATTATTTTTTCCGCATCCAGTGGTTTTGCAAGATGAACATTCATTCCAGCCAGCCGGCTGTTGATAATGTCTTCTGCAAAGGCATTTGCGGACATTGCAATGATCGGAACCCTCCTGGCATCCCTTCTTTTCATTTCCCTGATTGTCCTTGCCGCATCCAGACCATTCATCCTCGGCATCATAATATCCATATAAATTACCCCAAAATAATCCGGTGCAGATTTTTCGAAGATTTCAACTGCTTCCTGCCCGTCTACTGCACATGTAACTTCCATACCGCTGTCTTCCAGTATACATCTGGAAATTTCCATGTTCAACTCATTGTCTTCCACAACCAATGCCCGCATGCCTTCTACCGAATAATCATCAAGGCTTACTGGCTTATCTGATAAATTACTGTTTTTATCCTGTGTGCCAATTTTGAACGGTATTTTTACAATAACTGTAGTACCAACACCAACTTTGCTCTTCAGTTCAATACTTCCACCCATCCTGTCCACGAGCTGTTTCGTAATCGCAAGCCCCAGTCCGGTGCCTTCATACCTGGATCTGCTTGTCTCGCTTTCCTGTGAGAACATATCAAAAGCATGGGCAATAAAATCTTTACTCATACCCACACCCTGGTCTTTACAGTAGAACGTAAAAAATGCTCTGCCATCATCCAGAATTTCTTCCTTAACCCAGACCGTGAGCACACTACCCGCCCGACTGAATTTTATGGCATTGTCCATAATATTCGATAGGATCCTGCCAAGATATACCGGATTTCCAACCAGAGCGCTATGACTGTATGTACTTTTCCAGTCAATCTCATACCGGATGCCTTTCTTGGCAGCCCGCTCATCATAAATCTGGTTCAATTCCCGCAGTACCATTGTCAGATCAAACAAAAGCTGCTGGTCCTTCAAATCTCCGCTCTGTAGTTTATTCATATCCAGCACATCGTTTACCAGAGATACCAGATATTTCAGCGCTTCCATTTCCTTTTCTCTGATCTTCTGCTGCATCTGTGGATCATCTGCATACTGATTTCCCATATTTACCATACCGATAATACCGTTCAGTGGTGTACGGATATCATGACTCATAGTTTCCAGAAACCTTGTTTTCATTTCGACTTCCCGCTTTGCTGCTTCCGCTGCAAAGTTAAGATCCTCTTCACGTCTCTTGGAATCGCTGATACTACGGACCGTACATAAAACATGGGTTACATTTCCAGACTCATCTCTTTTTTTTACAGTAAAAAGCATCCTGTGCCAGCTGCCATCACACATTCTGTATTCTGTAGAAATACATTCTTCCGTCTTCAATCTTGCTGAAAGTGTAGAGACATCCAGAAATGGGCGGATCAGCGAGCGGTATTCCGGTGCAACCATTGTATCACAAAGCTGATACATTTTTTCCGTTGCACATCCACTGTTTCCTGTCAGTTTGTGTACTTCACTGTCATTTGATACCTCTTCAAAAAAATCTTTCTGCACATCAATTCTGTAGATAGAACAGTAACTCTTGGCAATTGCTGAGATTATTTCATTACTCAGCCGTGCTTCATCCAGTGCCTGCTTTAACTGATTCTGGATCGTAGTTTCCTTTTCCATGATATCATCAATATGCCGAAAACCCACCAGTGCGAAAAAATGTTTCTCATCCTCGTATATTTTGACTGCCTGTGCCTCAAAAAATTCATGCTGGTTCGGATTCGGTTTACTTCTATAATGGTATGTAATGCGCTCCTTCCGGGAAAGCTGTTCCTTTAGATTCCCTGTTGAAATCCAGTCCTTAAATTCCTGTCTTTCTTTCTCATACAGATAATGAACCGCATATTGGTCAGCAGAATAATTAAAATTATCACACTGTTTCAGATTCATTTTTTTTGCGTTGGTCCCGGCACTCAAATGGAGAATTTCAAAGGAACCGGTATTTAATTCAACATAATAGACAGCCGTGAAATCTGCAGACATCTTATCCAGAAGTTGTCTTTCTGCCATTTGTTCTTCCAGTATACTTTTTAATTTTCTGTTTCTCATATGTACCATTACAATCAGGACAAGAAGCAAAATGATCAGCACGGCTATGAAAGCCAAAACTGCCATGGACTGCGGTTGCTTCGGAAATATATATTTAGTTTCTGTCATAACAAAACCCTCTCTATGTTTCCTAACTGCTTTTCCCATGCATCCAGGAAGGCAATTACAGCCAGCTTTCCAGAACATCATTCAGCTTATTCATATCCAGCGGTTTCGCGATATGTCCATTCATGCCTGTATTTTTGGCCAGCTGTACATCTTCTGCAAAAGCATTGGCAGTCATGGCAACAATAGGCAGTTTTCCCTTTTCACCCGAAAGACTCCTGATTGCCGGTGTTGCCTCATAACCATTCATAACAGGCATTTGGATATCCATAAAAATAAGATCATACGAACCTTTCGGAGAAGCTTCCACTTTCTCAACTGCAATTTTCCCATTTTCTGCCGTTTCCACTTTTGCACCTGTCATCTGCAAAATTTCACCAGCAATTTCTCTGTTCAACTCATTATCCTCAACCAGCAGAATCCTTTTTCCCGTGTAATCTGATTCTGATAGCTTCTCCAAATAATTTCTTGCTGTTTTTTCTTTTCTTCCTGAAGTAAACTGCCGCAGTGTAGCTGTCAGCCGGGAACGGAACAGCGGTTTTGCAATAAAAGCATCTATGCCCGCCGCCTTTGCTTCTTCTTCAATCTCGCTGAATTCATAAGATGTCAGTACAATGATGGTGATTTCTTTACCTATCCGCTTCCGAATCTGTCTGGCTGTTTCTATGCCATCCATATCCGGCATCTTCCAGTCTAAAATAACAGCAAAGTAATCATCTTTCAACTCATGCCGTGCATAACAGCACTCAACGGCTTCCCTGCCAGAGAGAACCCATTCACCCATAATACCGATTTCCTTTAATGTTGCAACTGTACTTTCACAGCATGTCCTATCATCATCCACAACCAGAACCGGCAGATTCATCAGATCTCTGTCCTGTTCTTTTTCTTTTTCCTGAAGCTCCAGATAAATTGTTACTGTGATTTTAGTTCCCTTGTGCAAGGTACTGTCCACTTTAATATTGCCATTCATCAGGTTCACAATATTTCTGCTGATTGCCATTCCCAGACCAGTTCCCTGGACTCTGGTTGTCCGGTGGTCATCCGCGCGGCTGAACGGATCAAACATAATTTTCTGGAATTCCGGTGACATACCGATCCCATTATCCTCAATCGTAAATTCATAGCATCCAAGCTCTGAAAATCCATTTGGCTTTTCCTCTATGGAAAAAATAATATTCCCGCCATCCGGTGTATACTTGATCGCATTACTCATCAGATTCACAAATACCTGCTGAATCCTCAGGCTGTCACCACAGACAGCCTCATGTTCAATATGATTGATGTGTATATCAAAATTATGTTTATGTTCATCAAGCACCGGTTTCGTAAGTGTAATAAGATTATCTACCAGCTCTGACAGATTGAAATCTTCCTGTGCCAGTGTCATTTTTCCACTTTCAATACGTGCCATATCCAATACTTCATTGATCAGCCCCAGCAGATGGCGGCTTGATTCTGTGATCTTGCCGAGGCATTCAATGACTCTGTCCTGGCTCTCAATATTTGCTCCTGCGATTGCCGTCAGACCCACAATCGCATTCATTGGTGTCCGGATATCATGGGACATATTGGAAAGGAATTCTGTTTTCGCACGATTTGCATTTTCTGCGGACCGGTAAGCCTCTTTCAGTGCCTGACGGGATTCAATCTCTGCTTTCTTCTCCTGTGTCACATCCATGGATGCCAGCAATACCTTTTCCAGCTTTCCATTCTTCCATTCCAAGGGAATATAAGAAGCGATTTTATAAGTCTTTTCATCCAGGCTGCAATACTCAAACTTATAAATATCATTTTCACTTTTCAGTTTTTTCCGAATATTATCCGGGGTTATCAGGATATCTATAGCTTCCAATGGTTCCAGTGTCTTATATTTTTCAAGAACCTGCATCTGAAAATCATGATAAAATCCCAGAGGTTTATATATCATCTGTCCATTCGGATTGTAGAATTCATATCTGTCATTTTCCAGATCACAGACAACAAAGCGGTCAACCAGACGCACAATACTCTGAATCAGCTGCTCCATGGAAGCATTATCCGCTGCCATCTGCAGATGCCGTGCGCTCTCTACCTTTGCCTCTGTGATATCACGCAGAAAGATCATGGCATATTCTGAATCCTCTATTTCGCCACGTATGACCACATTGCGGACCCATCGTTCTTCTCCATTCAGAGTGATACGGCACTCTAAAGCCAATTCGGTTTCCAGACCCTTCAGCCTTTCTGCAATATAACCACGGTCGTAAAAAGAGGATACCGCCTTCTTATCTGTCTCCACAACATAGGAATCCACAAAATGCCGAATCAATTCATCCCACGTATGACTCTGTTCAAAGACGGTCATCAGGGACGGTTCAACCTTAAAGGTATCAAAAGTATTCGCTTCCAGATTCACATAATACTCGCACAGATCTGCTTTCGTAAAAGCCCGGTGGAAAGCAGCCGATTTTTGTGCCTGCATGGTTTCTTTTTTCTCCGCATCAATGTTAATAAAAATCCCGGCAATCCTGCTGGCAGAACCATCCAGACGGCGTATTACTTCTGCCGATGCCCGAAACCACTGGTATTGATTATCCTTCATTCTCATACGATACTCTACCTGGTATTTTATCTGGTTCGTCTTATCCTTAATTGCCGCCTGAAGCTGCACCATTACTCTTTCTTTATCCTGTGGATGCAGAAGATCTGACCAGGATTCCAGTTTATTCGGAAAGTCCAGAGTGTCATGATAGCCAAGCATTTTTCGGAATTCATGACTCCAGTTTGCATTCACAATCTCACTGTTTTCGTCACAGTCAAAATACCAGAAGCCGGAATAGATAGCCTCATTGAGCAGTGCCAGATTTACATGATCCCAGTTGACCTGTACGGACATAACCCAAATCTGTCTGCCCGCCTCATCTGTCGCATCCTCTTTACAAAGCCGTACATTATTCACCGTACCGTCTGCTGTAATGATCTGTGCTTCCCCTGTTCCGTGAAGCTGCAAAAAACGTTCTCGCTCCAGTATATCTTCCTCGTCATAAAAGAAGTTTCTCAATGAGCCTTTTGTCTGTTCCATGAAAGTATCGAATGTATATCCTGTACTATGCAACAGCAGATTATCCACAGACAAAATAGACAGGTTTTGGTCATAAGATCCTGTCATTATACCTACCCCGCCATTATTTTCCAGTGTTTTCTGTACGGCCTGTGACATGGCCTGTGTCTGCCCCGTTACAGTCTCACCTAAGGAATATATTTTGTCTTCATAATTTTTCATTTTATAAAAGTCCTCTCTCCGTCTTATGCCTTCTTCATCCTGCTTTTATCTGTATACAGAAAACCTGTCCCTGCTAGTTTTGTTACCCATTTTTGCATACAAAAAGGACACTTGCCAAAATCTGCCAGTGTCCCTACTATATTTCTCTAAAATCACACATCTATATAGTATAAAAGGTATCGGAATCTCTTCTGTTCAAACATCTTTTCCATATATTATGATGATATGGAAACAGTGGCAACCGGCTGACATGGTCAAGCTTTCTGACTTTAGTCCCTTCTGGCTTTGCGACCCTGCCTTTCAACAGGTTTGCCTTTAAATAATTTCTATTTTTATCAAAAACAAAATACCATAAAGTTTTTCATACGTCAATATTGCCGGATAGAAAATCTGTGTATTTTGCGTATGCCAGCCGGCTGTTGATAATGTCTTCTGCAAAGGCATTTGCGGACATTGCAATGATTGGAACCCTCCTGGCATCCCTTCTTTTCATTTTATCCGTGATACTCTCCATTATACTGGATCAATGTAATATCTTCTACATTTGTGATCTTCCGGATCTTCTCTGTGAAATCGAGATCATTCTGCCGACAGAATACCTCAACTGCCATCTCTGTTTTCTCCCCACGCATCGTCTTTGACTTTATGAAGTATTTCATTCTGCCAAAGCTGCGGAGGATCTCATCACCGACTTCATCTCCCTGATAATGGATCACGGCGATATAGATTCTGCCTTTCTGCTGCTTATGATAAAACAGATAAATCATAATGATCATAACCGCTGCTGCAATCAGTGCCAACGGATACATTCCCGCTCCAGTCGTGATACCTGTCGTGATCGCCCAGAAAAGATAGAGCAGATCCATCGGATCCTTCACCGCCGTACGGAAACGTACGATAGACAATGCACCGACCATACCAAGGGAAATCACGATATTCGTACTGATTGCCAGAGTAACCATGCAAGTGAGAAGTGTCATGCCGACCAACGTAACTGCAAAGCTCCGAGAGAAGATCACCCCTACATAAAACTTGCTGTAAACCATATAGATCACTGCTCCGAGAAGTAACGCCACGATCAGCGAAATTGCCATCTTCGGTGCATTAAAGCTGTCAAATACGCCGGATTCCAGCACCGACTTCTTAATCATATCTTGTATACTCATAATAGTTTTCTCTCCTGTGTTTCATTCCAATATTCAAATCCATGCAAATACTGCGATTTTTCATAACAGAGTACATATTTTGATACTGCTGTGAATTCCTGTGCATTTGGTGGAAGCAAGTCACGCACGATCTGTGGAAGCATCTCTGTGAATTTCACTTCCATAACCAGTTTCCCCGGTTCAAGCACCGGAAGTGTCGGAAGGGACGGATCAAAGATGTCATAACTTCCGACCGCAGCCCTCACATCACTGTCAAATGTAATCCTGACTGTCCCCTCATCCATGATCCACGGTACACGGTCATAGTCAACGATCGTGCGTGGACGCATGAGATTGCTGACACATTCCACATAAAATTCTCTGCACAATGAATACGGACTGCTTAACAAAAATTTATAATCTCCATCAAGGATCTTATAGAATTCTTCCTTTGTCAGCGGAGCACTTTCTTTATAAATATAACTTCCGAATTTCTTCTTCCGCTCCAACTTAATCGAACGGTCACTACAATCATAAATACGGATCCTGTATTTTTTTCGCATCAGGACACCAGATTCCTTTTCCGCATAAGCGCTGTTGAAATAATCTTCAAAATAGAGGCTGCGGATCATATAACCATTTCCCTTTGCATTTGGATCCTTTTTCAGCAAATGCTTCATCCTCAGCTCCAGCAATTCTTTCTCACTGATACTGATCAGATATTTCCATTCATTACGGAAGCGTTCTTTTGATAAATCATTCCTCATAAATATCTTCCTCAACATTTTGGCCGCCTGTAATGTAGAAACATTTCATACCATAATTCTTTCCAGCGTCTGTTACATAATAATCAGAAGCATCCTGCGTCTGTCCAGATGTATTTGTCGCACGGATACGCACAAAATACTGACCATCTGCTGGAACTGTAGTCTCCGCTTCCAGAATTTGAATATTATCCTGACGAAATACAATCTCATTGAACTTATAATCTTTTGCCAGTTCAACTGTGTAAGTGATCGTCTCTGCATCAAAGTCATACGATGCGTCCCAGTTGAACTTCAAAATATTTCCCTCGATCACCGGTTTTCCGATAAAAAACGGCATTGGCTTTTCCAGGCTCTCCTTATAAAGTTCATAATTTTGTTCTACCTCTGATGGGATTGCCGATGCAATTGTTTCATACTTCGCTTCAGTCAACGGTGCATACATCTGGTCCGGCATCTGATTTAAATACTTCTGAGTAACTGTACGATATTCCTCTATCATATTACTGATCCGATCCACACTGAGATAGGATCTCAGATCCTGGATCGCCGCGTCAAGTTCCTCACGGAAATCCTCCGACTGCAGACATCTTTGAAAGAGAACATTTCCCCAGTAATTACTGACTCCACATTCCCAACTGCCTTGATCGGAACGGTTTTTAATGTTATATTCGGTTCTCCTGAAAGAGGTATCATTATCCCACGCGATCAGATACCATATATTTGAATTCTGTGGACTATATAAATATGTATTACGATTCTGTGTATCTACATTTCCGGTCAGTATCTGATACGCCATCCAGTACGTCAGATTTTCTCTGTCAAAATATTGATCCAGGATATCACCAATCGATTTTGAATTATCATTCAGATCCGTAAGCATATCGATCAATTTTGTATGGTCAGAATCTCCTTTGATCTCCAGAAGCTTTTCAAAGGCTTTCTGGTCATAGGTCGGATCGTCTTCTTTTTTTATTACATCTTCATAGCAGAAAAACTCAAACGAATTAATTTTGTACAACTGTCCCTTCGAATCCATTCCATGGTTCTTCATTCCTGTCTTGTTCAGCTGTTCCACCTGTGTGTACAATCCATAGTCCTGGAATTCTGAGCTGTCCCCCTCGGTAAGATCTCTTACATATAAATGTACAAACTGGGTTCTAAGTGACATCAGCTGCGGTATCCCTTTCAGAAGATCGTAGGACAGCTTATTACGGAAACGCATTCCATCTGTCTGATGTTTATTCAGATTGATCGTGCGCTGTCCACGCCAGGTTCCCTTATTCTTCTTCAGCTCAATCTTATAGTTTTTCTGCGAATTACGGCTCGATGTCTGTCCTCTGATCTGCACGGTAGCATTCGGCACATTTTCACCATATCCAACCTCCCCGCTCTGCGGACCTGACTCATCACCAACCTGAAGAAGCGCCGCTGTCTTGTAACGGTCTACTCCCATCTTGTCATAATCATAGGCCGAATAACTGTTGATCTCCTTCCAGGTGTGATCCGTACCCTCTGAAGAGTTTCCTTGAGAAACAGTAAGATACATCGTCACAACACTCGTCTCGTCATCATTTTCATAGAGACTATCCTTATCCCTGAGGTGAACGTCGTTGATATCCTGTGTCTCTGCCTTTTTTATCTCTTCCTGTTGTTCTGTCTGTTGTTCTGTCTGTTTCTTTGAAGTATCCCCTGTTTTCTCCGGGGTGGTACATCCCGTCAGGCAACAGGACATTCCTAATAAAAGGGCACATCCCAACGCAAGTAATTTATATTTTTTCAAGCTTATCTCCCCTCTCTATTTTCTCTTCCAAAAAGCAGCCAAGCCATGTGAAGAAACCTGTTTTATCCTCTGCCACAATCGGCTGTACACTCAAAATATAATACGGAAGTTTTTTTATAAAATATCCAAGACGCAGTGTACAGATCAAAAAGAACACTGCACTTCCCAGTAAAAATCCAAATCCATAATACACCTGTGGGAAAAATAAAGACACACAGGTAAATGTCGTCGTACACGCGGCGAACATTCCTGTTGCAAATAATGCTCCCTTGTAATCTGTAAAATAAAGTAAGATCAACATCATCGTGTTAGCAATTGCATAGAGTCCATAGCCGACACAGAGTGTCCTAAAATATCCTTCCATAAGATCATTAAATCCAAGCGGAAGATATGTCAGAAGCAGCTGTCCGATCGAAATCGCCAGTGCCGTTGTAAGTAGCTGCTTTAACGCCGTATATTTCAGCTCCATGTTTAAAACCTTTCTCATCTCATTTCCTGCCTGCAGGATATCCTTGATTTCTCCCTTGTCATTAAACAAACTATAATAATTCCGATATTTCGGATAGAAATTCACTTCCACAGACACAACGAAATTAACGGTTGTAATAAGAATCGTCAAATAGGCGATCATCGCAGGTACATCATGATACGGTGCACCATAAAATAATCCCTGAACATGTACACGGATCGGTCCGCACCACATGATAACAAGATGTGCAAATAGTCCGATGTTCGTGAACAAGCCTGTAAACGCAAGCGGAAGGAACTGATCCACCCAGCGTAAAAAGAAAAATGCACTGATCTCTCTCTGCGGAAAATAACGGTACAACAGCGTCACATCCCAAAGCAGCATAATTCCATAACCGATCGTAACTGCGATCATCAACGCCTCTACATGTGGAATCCCAATCAGGATCAATAGGAATCCGAACAACAATGATACCGCTACCGCTGTAATAAATGAAATAAGAATCCCTTTGTAATCCTTGATCGCTGTCAGATAACTCATCGCATTCCAGGTGACGATCAATTCTCCGAAAAACTCCAGGCACAAAAACTGATCGATCAGATTGATTCCTGAAAACAGAAGAAAAATCCCATACATGATTCCGCCGACTACAAGCAGGATCGCTGTTGAACCCCAGAAAGAAGAAAGCACCGCCTCGTGGCGTTCTTCATACAGCATATCCGCAATATATCTCGTCACGACCATAGAGAAGAAACTGGTCACGGTCAACGAAGCGAGAAGTGTGTAAGTAATCATACAGTTCAGAAGTTCCCGGTTATGTCTCGTCGCACCGGTATGATCACAGATAAAAGCGATTCCTACCAACAGCACGATACCGAGCAGCATCGGACCTGTACAGATCACTCCTGCATACCCATACGCTTTTGCCGTCGCTGCAAGTCCGCGCTTCTGGAATAATTTTTTTAACTCAAATCCGATTCCAGCCATCTGCCTCTTCCACCTCCTGATACATCTTCCGGTACTTTTCAATCATTTCTTCTTTTCGATAATATGCTTTCACTCGTTTCTGTGCATTCTCCCCCATGCGGAGTCTCCGAGCTCTGGAAGCGCACATCCGATCCATTGCCTGCGCGAGCCCCTCTCGATACATCGGTGGAACACAATATCCTGCTTTTCCGTATCGATCCTCCTCGTTACCATTCAGAAGCTCCCTGCAGCATCCTACATCTGTAGTCACACAAGGCCGCCTTGCAGCAAATGATTCTAAAACAGACAGCGGCTGTCCTTCCGATATACTCGTCAAAATTGTAAAATCCAGCTTCTCCATATAAGAGATGATATCCACTCGTCCTGTAAAGATCACATTTTCCAGATGAAGCTGATCGACCAACGCATAACACTCCTGCGCATACTCCTCATCATCGACACCTCCCATAATGTGGAGACGCACATGTTCTCTTGTCGTGCAAAGCTCATAAAACGCATAGATCATCGTCTTGATATCCTTGATCGGTGCCAGACGCACGATCGCACCGATGTCAACCCATCCGTCTTCCTCTTTCAATGGAATAGGGGAAAGCCTTTCATAGTTGATTCCGTTCTCAACGACACGACATTTCTCCTTGTCACATCCCATCTGGATCTGTGCATGCATGGCATTGGTAAATAATGCTGAGACTAGAAACGCTCTCGTATAAATAATATCCGACAGCATATAGAAGAAAGAAATCCACTGCTTTTTAAATGCCGGCTGTACCCATTTTGCACGAATAATCTCTTCTTCACGCTCTCTTGTGTATATTCCATGCTCTGTCAGCAGCACTTTCTTCTTATAAACATACCCGCCCAGGCATGCAAGAAGTCCGCCATATCCTGTACAGATTGCATGATAGACATCTGCCTTGGGCACTTCACTTCCCATTAGATAAAGGACCGGAAGCAGCATAGAACGCATTGTGTGAAATGCATCCGCAAACGGAGTATATGGATAATCTTTTATACAGCACTCCGTCAATATATTCAGGAATTCCTCACTTCTTAAAAAAGACATAGGATTCAGCTTCTGGTCATGATAGAGCCGAAACAAGATTTCCCAATTCGGGCGTCTACACAGCATCAGCTCTTTCAGGCTGTTCGTCTCTTCCTCTGTAAAGGCATGAAGCATTTTTCCTGAATCCTTCAGCCGCAAGGCGTCATCCAGAAAGACCTCGTGAACTTCTACAACATTTTTCGGAAGCTCGTAGACAAATTTCCCTTTATCCTTCGCATTTGCCCCAATCACCCACAGAACAAACTCATGCTCTTTCATTTCATTGATATACTGGTGCATCCAGGTGGATACACCTCCAAATATGTAGGGATAACACCCCTCCAATATGAGACAGATTCTCACAATTAACTCCTTATCTGTCGCGTGTTACCGCTTTGTATTTCAATCTTCTAATTTCTCAATAGTTACTGTTGGTTCCTTTGCCTGAAGCAGATAGAGATTTCCTGTCAGATGTGTAAGTTTTCCTCCCGAAACTTCACCCGGTGTTCCTTCATTGATCCTCACCATAAAATATGCTTCATCATAGAAGTTTTTAAGCTTCAATTCTATAGACTGCTCTGTCACTGTCTTTGTAAATGTAACCGCTCCATAACGCTGAATCGCACCGGATAGTTCCGAACCGGTGAGTTGTCTCAAGGACGGTGCCGAATCCACCAGCCAGTCCATATATTCAGCGAGGTTGCTCTTCATCTTTTCCCAGCCAAGCGCTGCACCGCGGTCTTCGTCCAGAAGATCATCCGGATGAATAAAATGACTGTTCACAAAATGCATATTTAATTCCGACAGTGCCGCCATCTTCATATAATCATCGATAATTGCACCGGAGATGATACGCGGCTGTTCTACAATCCCATCCTTTGCAACTTCAAATTCCTGCACATACGCAAACTCACCGGTGAAATAATTACTGGCGATCGTCCGGATCTCCGGGAAATCTTTCGCGAACATCTCCCTTCCTTCTGCTGACAATACATTGGACGGCGGTACATAGACTGACATTGATACACTGGGAAATGTATCCTCTCCAAAATGGATCAATTCTTTTACAGCCTTTTTCATGGCCGCCTCATTTTTCCATGTATCATACGGAAGCACGTCACCATAATCCACATTTGAAAGACTCAACGGCTGATGATTGTATCCATGATACCCGAGTTCTCCACCTTGATGAAGCAGCATATTTCCAAAATACTGAAAACGTCTGGTATCCTTCTGTTTCTTAATCGTTCCATCCGTCGCATCCTCATAATTTTCAATAATCACACCGGTATAGCGAACGTTGTGATCAGATGCAAGCGCCTGCATATCCGGCCACCACACATCCATATAGAAATCACTAATGCTCATTCCATAGTCCCGCTTCACATAAGTAGCATCTCCCTCCGGAACCGGTGATGGAAAGTCATCCAGATAAAATGCTGATCCATTGATCACCGGATAAACCCCCACATCAGTAAGGAGACTGTAGGAAGCCGCATAGAATCCACGCACCGCTTTCTCATACAGTCCAAAGTTGTCTACTACAAACTTCCCTTTTCCATATTGGTTTTCCCAAATGACAGGCTGACCGTTTTTTTCATTGACATGCGCATAAACCTTCGCATTCTCACTCAGCTGCACTGCCCAGGCAGAGTCATACGGATCCGTGATTGCATAAGCCTGTCCGCCGCCAAGCATAAATTCCGGTTCAAAATAAATACTGTCTACAAGTATATTGTCATATCCGGAAGAAATGATTCCAAGCTTCTGCTCAATCACTGATGAATACGCTGTTTTCTGAAGTGTCAGGGCAAAAAGTACATTCCCACCCTCTGACACCCAATCACACAGTTCGATAAGATTCTCTTTCAACGGACTTACATCACTCAGTAATATAACAACCGTTTCATAAGCATGATAATCTGGAATAGAGGATGCACTCTGCAGGTCTACCACATCTGTTCCAACCTTCATATCTTTAAAAATTTGTTGAAACTGCTCCCATGCAGCCACACTCGCCTCATCTTCACTGTTACGAAATACCAGACAGGTCTTCGGCAGTGATTTCGCAGCCATCTGTTCCGTAACCACTTCTTCCTGACTGAGATATGCGACTTTTCTGTTTTTTTCAGTATATTGAATTCCACTTCGTTCAGCAAAAAGGACGACCGCGATCATCAGAAATACACCCAGGATCACCAGCATACTTTTAAACGGAAATGTTTTCAATGATTTTAATCCAGCCAAAAAGCCAATACCTCCTTACTCTTAGACGACAGATAGATCTGCTCCTCTTTCATCTGTCTTAAACACTGCTGCAACTCCGCTCCCTTTTTTCGTTCTGCCAGATACCGGATCTTCAAAATCCAGAACTCCTCTTTCCGATGCCATTTCTGATCCATCAGCCCTAGAATCTCTTCCGCCTGAACATAATCTCCTGTTTTCATCAGATTTTGTAACAGACGTACACATGTGGAGAGCGTCGTTTTCACCTTCAGCTTTTGTCTTAAAAGACGGATATAACGTTCCCTCTGTTCTCTCTCCATCTGGGCTTCCAGAATCCCCTGATTCAGATACTCTTCCATAAAATCACAGTACTGCTCCAGGATCTCCGAATCGTCCGGTGATGCCGCATACAGCTTCTCCATCTTCTGCAAACGAAAATCATATTCCTTGGAAAGTTCAACCATGGCTGTGATCGCATAATGGACAACCTCTACATCTTCATTCATGCGGGCCTGTTTCAGAAGATCCATATATTCTTCCGGATCATCATTTAACACATCCATGATCAGTTCACGGCGCACTCTCGGTTCGTTAATCAAAAGTGCCTCCTCTAACGGAACGATCTTTTTGTCCGTATCCGAAACTGCCTGAAAAATATTTTTATAAATCTCTTCATTTACACGAAGCTTTTCCACTCCCGGTTCTATCCTATTGTCTCTTCTGGTCAGCATTTGCAAATGCAAAAGCAGCACGCACACTGTTCCCCAGAAAGGAACGAAGATCACAAGTGCCATCAGATATTTTTTCACCTTCAGCAGATGTGTCTTTATCCCCAGCCAGACAAGCACACAGCAGACAATATGTAACAGGATCAGGAATACTCCAAGCACTGTCTGAATCATAATTTTTCTCCTGTATTTGCATTCTCCACGGTATCGATCTCATGACAGACGAAGCCGTTATTTTCCAGTCTTGCAAGAATGATCGGCAAGGAACTTCTGTCCGTCTGTGAAAGAATGAGGAAGAGCTCTCTTTTTTCAGAAATCCCCCAGACATCATTTTCACGGACCGAAGCCTGTAGCGCTGTGTCTGCCTCTTCCAGTGTCATCTTCGGATACTCCAGCTTCAAAAGCACATAGGATGCCCGATTCTCCTCCCTCATAGAATGGAAGGAATACAGCCGTTCTTCAAAATACTCCTGCTTCAATATACGTGTACCCTGCACGTACTGCCTGTTCTTGATTGCCTCCTGATATTCCAGTGCGCGCAAAAGTGCTGTTTCTACCAGACCGCAGAGAATCTGGAACAGATTCAGATAATAGAGGGAAAGCTGTTCACTTCCCACTTCCTGAATGAAAATCAGCATCACGAGCTCTCCATCCTTGTGAATCCCGTTCATATACATCGGATAGCCGTCCAGGAAATTCCGGTTTACCCACACCTTTCCGGACACAATCGTCTCTTTCGCTTCCAGATAATCATCCAGACAAATGGATTTTTTCAACACATCTGTCATTCCCTGGGATGCGATCTCAAGACGTCCATAGCTCTGATTCTTTCCAACTGAATAAATCGCAAATGTATGATTCTCAAGAACTGATTCCATCACATGCAGAGTTTCAATAAAAAGCTCCTGCGGAAGAATGATATCCAGTTTTTTCGTAATATCAAAAATCTTACCAAAGCTGTCACGGCTTCCCAGAATCTGCTTCTTGTACTGCCGTTTATCAGAAAGCGTCTCCTGATACATTTCTCTCATAAACAGAAATTTATCCAGGATCAGTTTATTCTCCTCTTTCATGAATTGAATATTATCTCTGTTTTTCAGTCGGATGTAACCACAGATCGCGCCGACTGCAAAATAGAAGATAAACGGAATCCAGTTCGAAGGTTCGTAGAAAAGTGTCGTCCAACCGATCCCGGTTTTCGTATATGCTGCCAGCAATGAAAGTGTTTCCAGCCCCGCTGCAGCAAGCCCATAATTAATGCCGTACAGACTGCTGAACAGCACGATGTAAACAAGCCTCAGATCGATCATCTGAAACTGCACCTGATTTCCCGCCACCCGGTTCAGTGCTTCAAAAACAAAAAATGTGAGCAGCAATTCCGCGATTTTCACGATTTTATCATGTACTTTCAAAAAAGTTTTTACTACATCGATCTTCCGTGTCTTATGGTTCGTTTTCTCACAATAATCCTCATAAATTTCTGTGAGATCCTCCAAAAGAGAAATCTTCGGAAACCAACCGTATTCATTTCTCAGAACGTGGTCATCAGATATCCCCTCCCGGATCAGCACCTCTGACAAATAGGTAATGTTTGCAGCCGGAAACATCTGTGCCAGTCTCTCCCCGAACTGTTGAAAAGTAAAATGAAATACCTGCGGAACCTGAAGACAGGCGCTCCCCTCTCCCCAGTTATCAAAAATCTTGTATAATAAATCCCCAAGATCACTCAAAGCAAGAAAATGCATCTCCTGTGCCGGTGCTTCTTCAAATGTAATCTGCTTCTTATTGATCACAGTTGAGAACAACTTGAAAAAATAATCCTCCTCATAAGTACCGGAATAAAGATACGGCACACGCAGAATCTTGACAGCGATCTGATGCAGCTCGCCGTATTGCCTGCAGAACTCTTCTGCCGAGCGGACCATCAGCGTCTTTCCTGTTGTATCTTCATATAAACTATCCGGTCCTGTAATATACAGAAGCCTGGAATTCAGATTCCCCTTATAGTAATGTAATAGCTTGCGTAAAGTCTCAATCTCACCCTCCATCGTCCCATGAAATGTAAGATAATTAGAAAAATAAATCACTCCCTCAAATTCATACGTCTTGAAAATGTCTTTGAATTCTTCCTCCGTCTTCGGCATCGGGTATACCGATAAGCTCTTATTGCGATTTGACTTTTGTTCAGTCTCTCCAAGAAGAAGAATCTGACACTCAGGGAAAGCCTCCTCGATAAATTCTGTTGTAATATATCCGATATTTCCGGTCATCAGTAATTTCATACGTCACCTCGTAATCATATATTGCGCATTTCTATCATTTCCAACCTATCATTTATGCAGAAGGTGTATTTTCTTTTATCCTCTTTTTATCTTTATACATCTTCTCGTCAGCACAATGGATCAGCTCCGGCAGATTCTTTTCCTCTGCATCTGTCCAGACATATCCCATTGCAACAGAGATAGGAATGTCACTTTGTTCATCGGCAAATTCAATCTCCGCTCTGACTTGCCTTATGATCTCTTCTGTTTCTTCGGCTGTCTTGTTTTTCAGGATAATCACGAACTCATCACCGCCGATTCTGTAACACTGACCGTTCTGTCCAACGGCAGCTCTCATACACTTTGCGATCGTGATAATAAGCTCATCACCTTTATTATGTCCCAGGCTGTCATTTATCTTCTTCAGATTGTTGGCATCCATCATTATATAGGAAATCATTCCCGGGAAAACCGCATTACTCTTGTTCTCCTCCAGAAATGCCGTTCTGTTTCCAAGACCGGTCATCGTATCCATATAGGCCATTCTTGCATAGATCTCGACATTGGCATTCTCCTGAACCTGCTCATACATTACGATACAGGCTGCATTGATCAAAAATGCGATAAATATCGCAATACCGACCGAATAGATATAGGAATAGCTCACTACATTTCCATAATAAAATAAAACGAGTGCTATAATGCTGAAAACGCAATATGCTACACATCCATTAATAACTCTTTGCAATTTAAGATTTTTATGCTTTTTGTTCTCATTGACCCCATTCCAGATCACGCGCAGAAGTGTTACTGTCATAAGCAGATGTTCACAGATAAGTATTATGGTCATCATATCACATCCGCTGATATAATTTAACAGATAAAGGACTAAGTTAAAAACAAACAGCTTACGCATCACGGACAGCATCCTGTGTTTGCCCGGCATGATCTCTTTGATAAATTCCAGAAGAGGGAACGGCAATGTGAAAAAGGACAAGAATGATATCTGCTCAATAATACTGGTGTGCTGAATGACTAACAGCAAAATCTGCGAGTCTGTCACCACCCAGATTCCTTCGGTCAAAATACAGATTCCCAGATTCCGCAGTGCACGGTAGATCTTCTCCGTTTTTCCCGCTTTCATATAAAGACAGGCGACAATACACATCACACCAAGAACAAGCGACAGTACACCGATAAGCACCGCATAAAGGTTATCCTTTATGATCCGTCTGTACATACTGGTTTTGTCTCCTATCAATATCCCCGAGCTCTCAATGCCTTTCAGATTATCTTTCGTCCCACCGATAAAGCTGATCGTCAGACTGTTTCCTGATGGAATATCAAACAAATGCACCGATCCATCTCTTTTTCCGTTCCTGTGATAGATCGTCTCATCGCCCACACGCACATAATAATTTTTCCAATGGGATCTGAGAAGCAGCACCCATTCCTCGTGCTCTCCTCTATCTGAGAGGCTGAAGGTGACCTCCGCCTTCGTAACACCGTCGGAAGCATCAATCGTCCACTCACCTTCCGGGGCACTTACTTTTCCTGTAAAAATTCTGTCGGGAGCATTCTCATATCTCCCGCAAATATATAATGCAGCTACCATAAAGAAGATAATTATAAGAGTAACTGCAGTATGTATCTTTTTCATAATCATTCTCTCTTATAATATTTTTTGCCATTCCGGCAGATATAATCGTGTCAGCATAACTGCCGAATAATTTTTTATTATACCATAGATTCTCATTTTTGAATTTATTTTTTTCAAAAAAAGATTCCCATTTGGGAATCTCAGACTGTAGACAAAGCCCTGCTTTTGCAGGGTTGGGTACTTGTTCCAACTATTTTCAATACTTATTTTTCTTATTGACGCACTTCTCTGTCAATTGTATAATTAAGTTAGATACAGAACATTTCTGTTATCAAAATATTGCCCGCCCACCATTGGCGACTTATAAATGATTGGCTCGAAAATATTGTTCGCTTACCGGAGGCGTCTAATAAATGTCCGGCTTGAAAATTATTTAGAAATAATTTCTGTTTTTGATATTGTGTTTTTATCACACATTGCATATACTATAAATACACAAGAAAGAGGAGGTGTTAGTATGGCTACTTCAAGTATTACTCATAATTTTGTCGTATCCAATCCAAATAGCGTAAAGCGTTTTGTCGCAGCAATTGACGAAGCCGACCGTGACCGCACACCAAAGCAGACACTTCCCGGACGTCAGTTAACGAACCCACAGGAAATCTTAGCTTTAATGTCAAAAAGAAAGAAAAAACATGTCTGATAAATATTTTACCGTTAATATTCGGGCATATTTGGATAAAGACGAACCGACATATATCGGAGAGGAAAGTCTTTACGACTTACTCTCCGATTTTTCTTGTCCCAAAAATCCCGATGTGGAATACTTTTTATTACATAATGCGATTGAGTTTACCAAAAAAGATCAATCTATCACTTATCTGGTATTTGATGCTGAAGATGCTTCACTGGTTGGTTATTTTTCACTTACAGTAAAACCAATCTCTGTCCGTGCTTCAAATATCAGCAAGACAATGGCAAAAAAGCTGTCCCGTGTCAGTATTTTGGATGAAGAAACACAATCCTATACCACCGCAGCTTACCTGATTGCCCAGTTGGGAAAGAACTATTCTCTTCCAAAGGAAAAACGAATTCCTGGAAATATTCTACTGGGATTTGCACTGGAAACCATATCCAGTCTCAAATATTCCATAGGCGGCGTTATGGAGTTTCTTGAATGCGAAGATAATGAATTTCTTCTGAGCTTTTATACGCAGAATCATTTCAAGCCATTTGATACTCGTATTACCGCTTCTCAGAATAATGAGCCACACACTCTGCATCAGCTTTTAAAATTTATTTGATTTAAAAATGCATGAAAAAAGCGACAGTCTGATTTACATTTTGTATTTCAGGAAACTGCCGCTTCTTTTTCTTCTTTATTCTGTTTTTCTTCCTCCAACTCGCCGGAGGGGCTTTATCCCCCATTGTGCTGGATTACATTATGGACAGTGAGGTTCCGAAACCATGCCGTCATTTTATCGGAAGAGATAAAGAACTGGAAGAATTATATACCATGCTTGAGGAAAACCGTCATGTTTTTCTTTGCGGAATTGCCGGAATCGGAAAAAGTGAACTTGCTAAAGCCTATGCAAAACAATACAAAAAGCATTACACTAAGATCTGGCTCTTTTGCAATCTGGTCGATTACATCCAGACGAAATCCACCTGCTCCTTTTTCCATCCACCAGAGAATCATATCATAGAGCTCTCTTCTCACTTTCGGATTCTCCCAGTTCAGATCTGGCTGTTTCACTGAAAACTGATGAAAATAATACTGTCCCAGTTCTGGAACCCACTCCCATGCCGGTCCTCCGAATACAGATATCTTCCATTGTTCCGAACATCGGCTCAATATCCTGATAATCTGAAATATCGTATCCATTGTCATCCTGTGGCGAACGGTACACCGGTGAGAGCCAGATTGCATCTATTCCAAGTTTTTTCAAATAATCCAATCTGCTGATAATTCCTGGAATATCACCGATTCCATCTCCATCCGAATCTTGAAAGCTTTTCGGATAAATCTGAATATCTCTCCAGCAGATTTTCTGATTCTACCGGGATATCCTCTCCTTTCTAACCATATACCTGGCTTATTTTTTTCTATATTTTAACGGAGAAACTCCATATGTTTTTCTGAAGCTTCTGATAAAATAGCTTACATTCTGATATCCACTCTGCATTGCAATCTCTGTAACAGGAATATCCGTATCTTGTAACAGCTGTTTTGCATGTCTAGAAAGGGGAATTGCTACGATAATTGCATCATGGAAACATTCTTTGGAAGAATAAAAACAGAACTGTATTATGGTTTTGAAAAAGATTATACATCATTTGAAGAATTTGCAATTGCTATTGATGAATATATTGATTACTATAATAGCAAACGAATCCAGGCAAAAACAAAATGGATGCCTCCTGTAAAATACAGAGAAGCATCCATAATGTCCGCCTAACTTATAAATATGTGTCCAGAATTCTGGGTACATATCATATATCAGTCATATAGCGATTGTTTTTATATCCATTATGAATTTATTATTCTTCTGTCAAGTCTGGGTCGGCTTTCTCTTTTACGTTCATCAACTCATTATACTGTTCTTCCTTTCCATTTTGTTGTAGAAAATACAGCATTCTGAATATAGTTTTTTGCTTCTGCTTCAGTAACATTATGCTGCCTTTCCTGATTCACATGCTTCTCATGTATCTATGATGCCTATATGGTTCCTTTAATCCATATCCGATTTCCACTATGCCGTCTTTGCCCAGTCCCTTGAAGGAAAAATCGCCCACAATCGTTCCTGGAGCATCTTTTAGTTCCATATTCCAGACTGCATACCATATCCTACGATCTGGTTCCAAAAGGCATCCTTCCAGCATTTCAGTATATGCCTGCTTCATTTCTGTATCAGCTTCTTTGTCTATCAAGCATCTCATCTCATCATCACTTATTGGATATAAATAAAGTCTTTCTGTTTCAACTTTCATTTTTATTTAACACAATAAAATTACTATACTCTGACAATAATTCTTGCCACTTCCATTACAAGAATCTTCAGCATTACTCCACTGGACATCACATAAAACCATATCTGCCTCATGTGCTGTGATTTTGCAATCGGAGTTGCGACAGCTGAAATGATAATGATTGTAGCTCCAATACATCCGATCAGATTAGGGATACTGACCAACGAGAATACACCCGGCGCACAGCTTCCATTGATTGTATTCTGAATTGTCTTATCAAGTCCATCTCTCGCCGCCGCAAAACAGCATATAACAAGTCCGTATGCCAGAAGAAACAGACTTCTGCGTCCCCAGTAATTGATGCTTGTTCGGTTTGCTATGGATTCACCAATAAATCCAAGTAATACAACGCGGATACGTTCAATCTGTATGCCCGCAGTACGTCTGCCATTACTGTTCGGTGCTGCCTTTGTTGCCTCTAAAACCTGAACCTGTTTCATGCTCATAATTTTCCTGGTATATTGTAATTGACTCATCTAACGGTCATTTACAAATATACCTTTTCCTTTCTATCAACCTACTATCTGTGGTTGATTACGGTGTTATACATTTGTATTAT
>NZ_JBQHUL010000027.1:0-50874 GCF_052065235.1 Blautia sp. HCP28S3_G10
CTTTATTCAGTTTTCAATGTGCAATTTTAATTTATATTGAACGCTCACAAGAGCATATCAATCTTTTTCTCATCAGATTAGATTATCCGAGTTTTCGGACAGTCTCCCCCGAAAAAAAAGTTTATAATAGTATAGACATTCAAAAGTTTTTTGAATTATTATATGAAAAAGAAAAATATTTTGGAGGAAGCGTATGTTAAAGATTGCAATCTGCGATGATAATACAGTTCAACTGCAGATCATTCAGGAGGAACTGAAGAAAAATATCGGCGAAGACCTTTCATATTCTGTAGATACTTTTGACGGTGAAACTGCTTTTGATAATATGCTACAGTCCGGTAGCTGCCCTTATAACATTGTTTTTATGGACATCGTTCTCGGTGACAAATCAACTTCAGGAATTGAACTTATACATAAAGTTAATTTTCTGAATCCGGCATGTCAGGTTATTTATATCAGTCAGTATCTGGAATTTGCAGCTGATGTTTATGATACACAGCATGTTTATTTTCTAAATAAAGACAGGATTTCTGAACTGCTCGGAAAGGCATTGACAGCTGCGCTGAAAAATATCTCACAGACTTCAAATGACAATTACTTATATTTCAATATCCGCAAAAAACAGTACAAGATTCCTCAAAACGATATCCTGTACATGGAGCGTAATCTCCGTGAAACCACGATCGTAACACGTACTGAAGAATTCAAAATCTCCGAGAAAATCGACCTGCTGCTCCAGCGGCTTCCGTCTTGTTTTGTTTCCTGCCACAGAAGTTACGCTGTAAACCTGAGACTTGTCAGTTCCATCCATCAGTATGCTGTGACTTTTCCAAACGGAAAATCCATTCCTGTCGGACGTACACACTACGCTGATGTGAAGAAATCTTTTGCTCTGATGAACAGCTATATAGGCTCATAAACAGAACAAAGCGGACAAGTCCGCTTCAAACTCCCTGAATCCCTCAATCTTTGAGGGACTTGTTACGCTTTGCGCGCCAGATGCAGTCTGCTTCAGCAGACACGTTCCTCATGCATCTGGTCGCATCCTCGCGGAGCGTTTTTATGTAATAGGAACATTACGGAGTAATTTCCTATTACATAAAAATACTCCCACAGGTCACACCTGCCGGAGTATTTTTCTTTTCTCTATTTATGCTTTTTTCTTTGATTTTTCGTATTTTTTCAGTTCTATCAGTGCCTTTTCTCCCTGTGGATAAAGTATGATAATATTAAATATAGTCATCAAGCCGATGCCCACATCTCCCAGATCCCATACAAAGGTATATGCGGCAAGTCCACCGATAAAAAGCATCACAAGTGCAAGAACTTTGTATGCTGTCTGCCATTTCCATTCATCGCCAAACAGATAGGCTACGTTACTCCTTGCATAAAACAGGATTCCAAGAAATGTTGAAAAACTGAACATAAACAATGTCGCCGCAATAAAAACAACTCCGAATTCTCCCAGATGATATTTCATGGCCGTCTGAAGAAGATCCATGCCGGAAAGCCCTGCTACCAGATCTTCCGGAGCAAGGAGCATGATAAATGCAGTACAGCTGCAGATCACAATTGTATCAATAAAAACACCCAGTGCCTGTACCAGCCCCGCTTTTACCGGACTGCTGCATTCTGCTGCTGCCGCCGCACATGGTGCAGAACCAGAACCTGCCTCATTTGAAAAAAGGCCTCTTTTTACTCCGTTCATAAGAACAGCCCCAAAGCCTCCTGCTGCTGCCTGTCTGATGCCAAATGCCTCCTGGAAAATTCTTGCAAAAACTCCCGAAAGACTTCCTATATTCATTATTATAATAATGACTGTAATTGCAAAATAAAGGACTGCCATCACAGGCACCAGAAGATCCAGAACTTTCACTGTCGCATTTCTACGAAGAACGATAACTGCTGCCAGTGCAACCAGTACTATAGTTGTATAAATCGGTGGAATTGAAAACGCATTTTTAAAAGAAGACACTACTGAGTTACTGATAACCTGGCTGATTCCACACCAGCAGATCAGGCCAGATATTGCAAACAGTACAGAAAGCACAACCTTTTTACGTTTTCTCCGCTGTTTTTCTTCCACATATGCATGAATATAATATGCAGGACCTCCATGGTAACCACCATACACAAGGTCTTTTTCTTTATATAGCTGTGCCAGAGTTGCTTCTATAAACGCTGTAGATGAACCAATCAGTGCTGTCACCCACATCCAGAAAACAGCACCAGCTCCACCTATCGAAACTGCCGCAACTACACCTACCAGATTTCCCATTCCAACCCGGGTTGCAGTGGACACGATCAGTGTCTGAAAAGATGACAGGCTGCTTTCGTTTTCTTTTTTCTCTACCAGAGCTTTCACCATATCCGGAAACAGACGTATCGGCAAAAAACGTGTCCGTATGGTAAAATAAATGCCTGTAGGTATCAGCAGGATGATCAGCAGTGATATTCCCAGGCTGTTCCCTCCAGGCAGGGGAATATGTATTAAATCTCCCCATAGAAATGAATAGATTTTTTCAATTAAAGTTACGATCATTACAAATATTTCCTCTCCCAATATTTATACATATAATATCTTATATCTGACAGGATTTCATACCTGACAGCTACGTATTCAGTATACCTGTGTCAGACTGTAAACACAAGCACTTTTGGGATTTAAAGGCCAATAACTTTAAATTCCTGAAAAACTTTTTCCACATTCAAAAAGGCACCCCATTTCTGAGATGCCTTTCGTCATATGTTCTGTCTCACTGCAGAGCAGCACGTTTTACCTGTGTCAGTGCCTTCGCAACCGCAGGTATGGAAATGATGATCACCGTGATGATTCCTTCTGCCAGAAGGTAGCTGTAGTTGTATACGATCGGGTATACAGCTGTCAGGGATTTCGGGAAGTTTTCCGGCATGTAGCTCATCCAGTAGAGATATCCGCCAAGTGCATGGAAAGCACCTCTGGCTATTACCGCCACTATGTATCCTTTCAGAAGTCCGTGGCTCTGTTTTGCAAAAAATCCTGCCACTCCAAGCGCAGCAAATGCAAGAATGTAGTCACAGCATACCTGGAAGAAAGACAACACATAAGGTTCCTGGATAAACTGCAGGATTCCGTAAGCAAGTCCTGCCATGATTCCTGTTCCCACACCGTACCAGTTGGCGATCAGGACAATAAACAGCATGCTGCAGAGTGTCACGCTTCCGCCCCATGGCAGTTTGAACAGTTTCAGATAAGAAGTAACAAAGGCAAGCGCGATCGCCACAGCGCAAAATACCAGCTGTCTTGTTGTCATTTTCTTCCTGTCTGAATTTTTGCCGGCAAAATAAATTGCAAGCAGAAACAGGATAATTCCTGCAATAATACTGACGGCATATCCGGCAGTTGTAAGTCCACCTTCTGTGTTTACCATAAACTTGAACATAAAAAGACCTCCCTCGTTTTCAATTGAAAATAATTTCAAGCAAAGCAATTATAATCGTCTTATCATTATTCGTCAATGTTGAATAATCTAATTAATTCCCAATGCTTCTTTTGCAAGCCTGTCTACCATATCATTATATTTATTGTTGGAATGACCTTTTACCTTGCGAAACTGAATATTTACTTTCTGCGATGCCTGTCTGTAAAAATCCCTGTACGCAATGGTACCCGGTTTGTTTGCTTTCCAGTCCCCGTTACACCAGCTTGCGATTCCCTGATAGTCATGATATATGATAATTGATGGAATCTCATGATCCAGTGCATACTGCATGGCTGCTTCGGAACCTTTGATCTCACCTGCTACATTGCGCATCTGTGCAAGTTCCGAATCTGTCATCTTATGTGAAAATTTTTCTTCTTTTCCGTCAATAAGAACCACCATTCCATAGGAAAATTCTTTTGTTGCTGCATGGTAACTTCCATCCACATAAATTTCCACAGCATCTTCTGCAATGCTGTATTCTTTATTTTCTCTGACTGTATCTGCATTTTTGCTGGTTCCGTCTGCTGTGATCCCCAGATATTCCTCTGCCTCTTCTTTTGTCCCGAAGCTTTTGTATATCGCTCCCGGGTATCCCATTACCTGTTTCTTACAGTCATCCCATGTCAGGAACATTCCTGTTTTTCGCCCTTGTTTTACCGCATAAAATTTCTTCTTTGCCATGTAGCCTCCTGGTTTTAATTTATCACCTCTGCCTTAGAAAAAAGGGGAGAGTTCGGAACTCTCCCTTCGCTTATCTGACTGTCTTCAGTTTCTCAGCTGTTTTTATTCTGCTACAGCGATTGCTTCTACTTCGCACAGAACGTTCTTCGGAAGCTGTTTTACAGCAACGCAGGAACGAGCCGGTTTGCTTGTGAAGTATTTTTCATAAATTGCATTGAATGCAGCGAAATCTGCCATATCAGCCAGGAAGCAGGTAGTCTTTACGACATTATCAAATCCAAGACCTGCTTCTTCAAGGATCGCTCCAACATTTTTGCAGGACAGCTCAGCCTGAGTTTCGATTGTTTCGCCTGCAACTTCCCCTGTTGCAGGATCTACCGGGATCTGTCCGGAAGCAAATACAAAATTTCCAACCATTTTAGCCTGAGAATATGGACCGATTGCTGCAGGTGCATTTTTTGTTTCAAGTGTTTTCATGACTAATTCCTCCATTTTTTATTGCTTTAAAAATAATTTTCTGTTTTTTTCATGATAACACTAAATTTTTGTTTAAGCAACAAAATTTCTTTGTATTATCATCAAATATTTTGTACTGTTTTTACTGTTCACTCCGTTCACAGCAATTTGGTCAAAATTCATCATACTTCGGCACTATATATATATATCGGAGCACCATTTTTTGAAAGCCGTTTTTGCCCTCATATACTCCGTTACACAGTAATTTCCTGAAACCTTCCAGTGTACGGTACTCGTAAACTTCCAGCTCCCGTCCGCCGAACCGTGCTTTCTGTAGAAGCATCACAACTCTCTTGTATTCTCCCTCTGAAATCATCGGCAGTTTCTCCGCTATCTCTTCCCACAGCTGCAACGGCTGTGTATAATCTCCGGTAATTCCTGCCAGCCCCATCAGACGTTTATACTCCATAATATAATTTTCCAGTTTTTCTTCTGTTGTGCCAGCTTCCTGTCTTCTGTTCCGGCACAGTTTAAGCCGTACACCCCTCAGTAATTCGAGTATCAGATAAATTCCAAGAAACAGGTACAAAAATAAAAGTACCACTGGTGGCATGTATTTAAGTATATCAGGCTTTGTTTTCCGTTTCTTTTCGCTGCCGGATTTGCCTCTCGTTCCTGAAGTATTTTCATCTTTTGTACTGAGTCCGTCATCTGATGATGAACTGATTTTATATGCAGGACGTCCCTGCACGATTTTGTCACTGTATGTCTCTACATAAAATCCTGGTACTACTTCCACTGGAAGCCAGCCTGCTCCGGCAACGTAAACTTCCACCCATGCATGTGCATCAGAAGATGTAAGTGTGATCTTTTTGCTCCCTGTATCTTTCATCTCCTGCGCTTCTGTTTCAGACAGATGATAACCTTCTACATATCTTGTAGGATACCCTGCTACTCTGTATGCCATAACTGCTGCTGATGCAAAGGATACGGCATTTCCCTTCCTGTAATCTGTAAGAAACCATCTGATAAAATCTTCTCCTGACGAAACAGCCTCCGGATTTTCTGTATATTCCAGATTCATACGAAGTTTCTGCCTGATAACAGTTGTCACCTGGCTGAAATCCGTTTTGTCGATTTCTTCATCTCCATAGAAAAATCCTGTCAGCACCGGTTTCAGCTCTGCATCTACAGTTTTATAATTATCTTCTGCAAATGAATGATATACAGATTCAGCTTTCAGATAGCTGATTTGATTTTTTTCAGTTGCGTTTTCCAGCCATTCAGCCGGATAAAAAGTTTCCGCAGACGGTGCCTCTGGCACCACCTGAAATGAATAAGAAGAGGCTCCAAAAAAAGCAGTTGAAAGTACATTCCAGTCTTTCTGGCTCTTTGTTCCGGATTTTTCCCATGAAACAACCTGTTCTGGAAGATACACATATTTTCTGTAAGCACCTGTGTTTTTCACAGAAATTTTTTCTGATGACTGAGAAATACCATTGTTCCTGGAAGTCAGCTCATCATATTTTTCATACTGTGCAGTCGGGCTGAATTCATTCTTATCAAGCCATGTGAGCATACCTGCATATTCATCCTGATAAGCCGGGGAAGCCAGCTCTGTCCAGTAATTTCCACCATATGTACCTCCGACAAAGCCCCGCAGATATAATTCTTCCGGCTGCTCCACAGTAATCTCCAGAGTTTCTTTATTACCTTTCAGAAGTCCTGATGCCTTTTTTAAGTTCCCCTGTGGCAGAGTATCCGAACCATATCTGAATTTATCAAACTCCTCTGCTACCTGTCTTTTCCATCTTTCAATTGACACCAGCTGATGATATCCTCCAACAGAAATAATCATTGCAGCTAACAGTGCTATCAATATAACTGAACAGATCGCGTCACCACTACCGAACCTTCGTTCCGGGGCACTGTAATAACTGAAAATCACCAGCATGCCTGCAAACAGCAATACACCGGCTGCCCACATACTGCTCAGTCCCAGAATGTACCCAAAGGCAAGAGGTGGGATACACCCCAGAAAGATTCCATAAAAACTCTTATTTCTCATCTGTCCGTCAAACCAGGACACAAGAACAACTCCTGCGAGTCCCCAGAGAAACAGAGATCCGATTCCTGCCCCACTTCCTACAGCAAGTTTCTGAAATTCTGTTCCGAAGCGAAAATTCCAAAGCTGAAGAAATATATCTGCGCTGTAGAGAAATCCCTGTATGATAAATGTAATTCCTGCAATAAAACAACCTGCACTTATGATATACAGAATCATTCTAAACCGTTCAGAGAGTTTTTCTGAATCTGACATTATATGCTGCAGTATCAGTACCAGAATTCCGGTTATTTCGGCTACTGCAAGACATCCATTCGAATATTCCAGATCCCTCAGTGCCAGAAGTATTCCGGTCAGGAGACACAGTATCAGTATTTTTTCCAGATATCCACTGTATCTGCGATCTGTATTCTTCTCGCTCAGAAGACTGATTTTTTTATAATTTTCTTTCATTATGCTATCCTTATATGACAATGCTGTGTAGCTTCTCCCGGTACTGTTCTGAGTCAACCGGTATTACGGAATATCCAGGCGTATCCACATAAGTACCCTCCATTCCCTGCGTGACTTTTATCACTGTGACATCTGCCTCACGGGAAAGCTGTTGAACTGCACCTTCCTCATATTCAGGTGTTATGTAAATTACTTTTGTATATTCATTTCTTCTGACCTGTCTGATGAAATGATAAATCACATCTCCGTTCTGCGTACTTTCTGTCACAGGTCTGCAGATCAGATTAAGGACCATCTGGTCATGTGTACTTCTGGAATTAACAGGTACTGTATAAAGTTCCCCCTCTATTACGCGACCCACATTATGTTCCATATTCATTTCCATCATACTGTAGCTTAAAGCGTCGGTAAGCGCCAGCACCGCATTATTTCTCTGGTTGGCTATCTGCTGACCGCTGCATATTTTCATAACATCATACAATATCAGAATATTATAGTTGAAAGGATATCCAAATTCACGAACCACAAGTTCATCAAACTTACTGGACAGTTTCCAGTGGACACTTCCCAGTGAATCACCCTCTGCATATTCCCTCAGACCTGACACTTCACTGACATCCTGTCCCTTACGCTCCTGATCATAATATTCGCCGAACGTCTGTGTTTCCGGTCTTCTTTCCAGTTCTGTAATAAGATGGATATCCGCCGGATAAACCAGGATTTCCATTGTCCTTCCTATCGTTTTTCGGATTTTCAAAAGTCCCGGAAGGTCATAAAAATCAGCATGTTTTACAGTTACCCAGACACTTCCACAGTCCTCAAGTTTAATAGGATACTGAAATTCCATCTTCCTTCCTCCTGATGGCTGAAGAAAAATTTCATGTTCTGTCTCCTCATTGTACATATTGTTCCTGACATTCACACTCAGTTTCACTGCACCTATTGGAAAAAAGCTTTGCTTTCTGATTCTCAGCACAAGTGGTATTGTATTTCGTACACGGCTGCTGTTTTGCATACTGCATTCTATCGTCAGTGAACTTACCGCCCCTGCGTGAATCAATGCCAGAACAACAGGCACAAGTATGAGACCGCCCATGAATACAAGTGCCTCTTTTCTGTTTGCAATGATATATACTGCCAGCATCACAGTTACTATTGTAATATACCATAATCGATGTTTTTTCATGAAACTTCTACCTTCTGCCAAGTGACGGAGCCTTAATACTGTCCAGAACTTTTTTCAGTATGTCTGCTGCCGTGATTCCTTCGATCTTCGCCTGTGGCCTCAATACAAGACGGTGGCAGCATACATCCTCAAAAACAGCCTGCACATCTTCGGGAATAACATAGTCTCTTTCTTTCAGAACTGCCCTGGCTTTTGCCATCTGAGCAAGTGCACTCGTACCTCGCGGACTTACTCCCAGTTCAACCATAGACTCCTGACGTGTTGCCTCACAAAGGTCAGCCATATAATAATAAATTTCATCGATAACTTTCACAGAATAGAGATAGCCCTGGATCGCTTTTACATCATCAACTGTCATCCTTGGGTGAACGATCTCCATATCTCCGATTCCATGTCTGTTTTTCAGAATCTCAACCTGGCTGTCCCGTCCCGGATATCCTATGCTTAACCGCACCATAAAACGGTCCATCTGCGATTCCGGAAGTGCCTGTGTGCCGGCTGCACCATAATGATTCTGCGTTGCTATACAGATAAATGGTTTCGGAAGTACATGAGTGATCCCGTCCACCGTAACACTGCCTTCCTCCATAACTTCCAGAAGAGCAGACTGGGTTTTAGGTGACGTACGGTTAATCTCATCACCCAGGAGAAGGTGGCAGTCTGCCGCACCTGGTTTATACTTGAGTTCTCCTGTATTTTTGTCATAGACGCTGAATCCTGTGATATCTGACGGCATGGTATCAGGTGTGAACTGTACTCGCTTATAGGAAAGTCCCAGTGCCCTGGAAAAAGCCAGCGCAAGAGTGGTTTTTCCGACACCCGGTGCATCTTCCAGAAGTACATGCCCTCCCGCATAAATTGCCATCAGCACTTTTTCTATAATTTCATCTTTACCAATAAAAACCTTCTTAACTTCTTTTATGATCTGTTCGGACTGTTCAATTATCATGATGCACCCTCCTTCGTGTTATTCTGTGCTGCTTCTGCCTGAGTTTCTGCATCTTTGTTTTCTTCTGTTTCGGGAACTTTTGTCACCTCCGGAGTAACAGCGGGGGGCTCTTCCGTTGTCTCTTCCTGACTTACTTCAGGCAAAGCCGTTGGTTCCGGCATAACAGTCGGTTCCGGGATCTGTTCCTGATTCTGATCACCGGGCTGCTCCTGTGCTTCCACACTTTCTGTTTCCTGCTGACTTTCAGCAGGAATCACAGTCAGCTCAGATATTTCTGTATTTTCTTCAACCTGCGGTACAGGCGTTAGTGTCAGCTCTTCTGAATCTTTTTGCGCTTCTTTCATCTCTTCTTCATATCTTTCCTTTGCTCCATCCGAAATAGAATCCAGAATACGAAAAGCCTCCTCCTGTCCCAACAGATCCGTCAGTTTCAGAAGATATGCCCTGTAAATTGAATCATCATCTTTCTGGCTGTTCGGCACAAGAAGACTGAAATTCTCCGGCATCGTACTAAGAGAAAATCCTCCCATCACAGGCGGCTCTGTGGCATTTACCACAAGAATATTCAAAACTGTACAGCCGTCAAATGCCCCTGCACCGATGGAAGTCACAGTTGCAGAAAGAAAAGAATCTGTAAGAGACGTACAGCCATTAAATGCTCCTGCTCCGATTTCTTCCAGATTTGAATATCTTCCCAGACTCCAGCTTGCAGAATTCTGCAGTGTGGTACAGCCTGCATAGGCATTCTCTCCAATACATTTCAGACCGCCAAATGCAGCTGCTGTTCCTCCTGTACGTATCAGATTCGGACAGTTACGAAAACAGTCTTTTGGATACTCTTCCACAGCTCCGTAAAAACTTACATATTTTAGATTATCACAATTCATAAAACATCCTTCACCAATGGAAGTCACATTTTTCGGAATTGATGGCTGTGCCAGAGAAGAACATTCAGAAAATGCATATGCCCCTATCGTTTTAAGGTTTGAATAGGAACTTGTGATCAACGTCCTCAGTTTTGAACAGCCATAAAATGCTCTGTCCTCAACAGCTTCAAGACTGCTTCTTGCTTTTGCAACCATGGCAACTGTACTCAGCTGCGTACAGCCTGCAAAGCATTCCTCACCCCATACTTTCACATCAGTACGGATATTTACTGCGTAATCGCCTTTCAGTGAGACACAGTTTTTGAATGCTCTTGTTCCGATCCTGTCGATCTGAGTATATACACCATTTATATTTGCGCCTAAATATACCTGTGTAAGATTCGGACAGTCCATAAAGGTTTCTTCGCCCCATTCAGGAATGGACCCCTGAATATCTATATAAATCAGATTCTGACAGCCTTTGAAGCAGCGGTCGCCCAGACTGACAGCCGTGTTATAACTTATTTTCAACTGTGTCAGTTTGTTGCAGCCGGCAAATGCATCGGCTTCAATCTGCACTGTATCTTCCGGAAGGACATATACTCCCTCCAGATCTGCTGAAGCACTGATCAATACTTTTCCTTCATCTGTTATTTTAAACATGACTCCCTGAATAATTTCCATTTTGTCATTAATTTCGCCCAGTATACCTGCTGTGGTGCCATCTCCATACACAGGATCCAGCACAGGTGTGTAGGCAGTCTGATACTCACTTACTTTTTCGTTATGCACCCAAATATGAAGAAAAGAAGGCAGACTCGAACCAAACACTTTTTCTCCTAAATCTACAACTTTTTCTCCCGGAAGCTGTACGATTGACAGATTCCTGCAGCCTTCAAAGCAGTAATCCGGCAGTTTTTGAAGCTCTTCAGGAAATTTAACAGTTGTCAGACTGGTACAGCCTTCAAAGGTGCCTTCACCCATCAGATTTAAAGCATTCAGGTTTCTGAGATCTATATTTTCCAGAGATGTACACTGTGCAAAAGCCTTGACTCCAATCATCCTAAGTGCACCGCTTCTTGCTGTAGCCTCTGAAAAAGTCACCTCTGCCAGCCTTCTGCAGCCATAAAAACAGTAGCGACTGACAGACTGAAGATTTCCATTGATTTTCACACTTGACAGCCCTGTGCAATTCTCAAAGCAGCCCTCTCCCATGATCTCAAGTTCATCCGGAAGTTCCATACTGCTGAGATTACGGCAGCTGTAAAAAGCCTGGCTTCCAAGTATGTGCAGATTATCAATATCTCCTGTCACCATCAGGCTGTCACAGCCATAAAATGCCCTGTCACCTATTTCTTCCACACCAGTCATATTGACTGTCATCAGATTTTCACAATTAAAGAATGCTTCCTGTCCTATGGTTTTTACTGACTCTGGCAGCCTGATATCTGATAACGCAGTACAGTTTCTGAAAGCTCCGCTACTCACCGTTGTAAGCTTCTGACAGTCCGAAAAATCAAAATATTTTATCTCTGTACAGTCCTCAAAACAGTTTTCTCCGATTTCCTGCATCTCAGTGGGAGACGGATCATAAATACCGGTCAGCTGGTTACAGCCTTTAAAAGCTTCTTTATAGTAAGCGATCGTATTCTCTTTGATATTTACCTGTTCACAATAATCTGTTGCCACATTCAGCAGTACATGGGTTCCGTCTTCGTTTGTTCCGTTAAGGATACCGTCCTCAAAAATAAAACTGTCAAATTCTTCCCCTGCTGTCATAAGTTCTGCGTTTTCAGGCAGTATGATTTTTTCGTCCTTAAAAAGTTCAGAGTTTTCTACAGCAACTGTCTCCAATGCAGTGCAGTACTCAAAGCAGTTCGATGATATACCACTTACTGAAGACGGTATATACACGATCTCCAGATTTTCACAACCTGCAAATGCATTCTCGGTAACAGCTGTAGTATTTTCTTTAATCTTGCAGGAAGTCCTTGTTTTCTGATACATCCTGATCAGTTTGTAACAAGTTTCTTTTCCTGATCTGATCTCCTGATATTTAACTCCGTCTTCATAAATATAGGAATCGGTCTCTGTATAAAGCAATTTCCCGGCAGTGCCCTCTCCGTATACAGGATCAAGTACTTCCGACCAGGAAGTCAGATAATCTTCATATGCGTTCTCATTTACATAAATCCGAATATCCGGTACTTTTATTCTCCTTCTGGGATCTCCAAATACTTTATCTGAAACAGTCACCTTATCCCCTGTCAGAGTAATTGTTTCAACTTCTGCCGGAAGGACAAGGCTTTCCTCCTGTAGTTCTGTAATACCACTGCCCAGAATAATATCGGTCAGCCCGTCACAGCCAGCCAGTGCGCCTGCTCCAATTGCTGTAACCGGAGCATCTATCGTTATCGACCCTTTTTTATCCTGAGGAACCCCTGCAAGTACATTTTGTTCTTTTTCATACACAAGTACCGGACCATTTTCCAGATATGTATACAAATCACTTTCGCCATTTTCGGAACCAAAAGTAATATTTTCGCATTCTCTTCCAAATGCAAACATATACGTTTTACATATGATGTCATAATCGGAATCCGGTACTGTTATTTTTCCTTTAAACCCGGTATCTCCTTTAAGTACCGGCGGATTTTCTCCTTCAAAATGGATTATCGCATCTTTTGAAAGTCCGCTGAAACAGCCTTCTTCCAGATATTTCACTGTATCCGGTATAGTCATTTCTTTACATCCAGATGGTATAGAAAGAAGTGTCCTGCCATCTTTGCTGTACATCAGCCCATCTTTAATAATGAAATCCTGAAAAGAAGTCAGATTGTCTTCCATCTCATATTCCGTAAGATCTGGAAGATTTTCAGTAATACTGTTTATATCAACTGTCTGTACACTCTGTGGGATTATGAGTTTCGTAACACCTTTATTTTTTTCCTTCAGGGCTATTTTTGTAACCCCCATCGGTACAGTGATCGTTGTATCTGTGCCTGTATATTTCTCAAATACCTGGTCACCTTTGTACTGAGACATATCATTATCATTCTGTGTCTCTCTGCGGATTTTGTAACCTTCCGGTACAGTTACCATTATATTGGCTACACTTCTGCCATTATTTCCCCAGTCATAGACCGGATAATAAACGTAACCTCTGCTGTCTTCTTTGACTCCATTAGCTACAAAAGAAAAACCTTCCAGCATTTTGGTCAGATATCCATCTGCGCCTTCCTCCAGGAAATCAACATTCTGATAACTTTCTCCAGAAGTCCAGTTTCTGAATACTTCCTTTATTTCTGTATTTCCCAGAATTGCTATCATGCGTCTGTGTATTTCCGTGAAATCCACTACACCTCCGCTGACAGGCTGACATTTCGCCGTGCCCGCAAGTGTCTGCAGAACTTCATAGGCCTCTTCTCCGATTGCAGTTTTCAGTGCTTTTCCCGGAAATGAAGTTATATAATATTTATCATCATTGGCAAAAGTAGCCATATAGTTTGGAAAAACAACGTACCCCAGCACTTTATAGGCAGCTCTGGCTGACTGCCCTCCATAGGTAAATACTGCTGTCGGATTTCCTGACTGATTCGTGGAAAAAGATACTCTGTATCCGTCCTTCCCTCCGCAGGAAAGTTCCTTTGTTACTGTTTTTCCCTTACTGTCTGTAAATGTGGCTGTAACCACTGCATCATCTGCCGAAAATTTATCCCCTCTGAAATAATATTCCTTTAAAATCCTGGCACTGATTGATTTCAGCTGCAATCCGTCATCTGTCACATATGGATCTCTTGGCTTCAGCGCCTCCGGAATCTGCGTTGGCACAGGAGTCGGTGTATTCGGAACAGGAGTTGGTGTATTTGAATTACTGTTGTCCGAATTGCTTCCTGGATTACTATTATTACTATTGCTTCCAGTATTCCCATTGGTTCCACTATTTTCTGTATTCCCATTGGTTCCGTTATTATCGTTTTTTCCGGTATTACTGTTACCATCATCATTTTTATCAGCTTTTTTGTTATTGTCAGTGCCTGAATCCCCGCTGTTGTTCCCTGCTCCGGAACCTCCGCTATTATTACTGTTTTCTGAATTCTGACGGTCGGTATTTTCAGTAGAAGCCGGATTCTGTGTATTTGTAAATTCAACGCCGTTTTTTTTATCGTTCTCTTTTGCAGGCTGGTTTTCATCTATAATACCGAGTGAATCCTTTGTTTCAGGCTGCTGTTTTTCTTCCTGTTCTTCTTCCTCAGTCTCCTCCTGAACCTGAATTGCCTGTTGTTCTTTGTTTCCTGATTCTTCTTCAGCGTTATTTATATTTTCGTCAGCAAGATCTACATCTTCTCCATTACCTGCCGTATAATCATAATCTGTAGTTTTGTGCCGGTTTTCATATTTTTCAAATTTTGCAGGATTAAACAGCGTTTCCAGTTCTGAAGCATTTCCAAGTGCCGTTGCTGCCACACCGAGCACTGCTGCACCTGTCACAGCTGTAATTACCTTCTTTTTGTTATTTCTGTTCATTTATTCTTAACTGCTCCTTCGTGTGCACATCTGTTCGCCGATAATTCTGCGTACTTTCTCATAGTCTACAGGTTTGTTGATATGTCCGTTCATTCCCACTTCTTTTGAATGTCTGCTGTCTTCCACAAAAGCATTTGCAGACATTGCAAAGATCAGAATATCCGAATCTTCACGCTGCATGTTTCTGATCACACTGGTTGCCTCCCAGCCATCCATTTCAGGCATCTGAATATCCATAAGGATCACATCATAATCTCCAGGTCTGCTGTCTGCAAACATCTGCACCACTTCTTTTCCGTCACAGGCTCTTGTAACAATCGCCCCTTCCATCGTAAGAATCTCCATAGCGATTTCTGCGTTGATATCATTATCTTCTGCCATAAGGATACGGATTCCTTTCATGGAAAATTCGTCAATTGCTTTCTGTCTCATCTGTGCTTCATAAATATTGGATTCGCCAATAACTGCATTATCCATCTGTTCAGCAACAGGAAGTGTAACATACACTGTAAACTGGGTTCCTTTTCCCTCCTCACTGTCTACAAGGATCTGTCCCTGCATAAGTCTGATAATACTGTCTGCAATCGCCATTCCAAGACCACTTCCACCATAGTTATGAGCAGTAGATGCATCTTCCTGTTCAAATGGTCTGAAAATCTTGCTGATAAAATCTTCTTTAATTCCTTTTCCTGTATCTCTTACACTGATCATCAGGTGAAGTTCTCCATCCAGTTTATCCATTTGACGGAAAGTAACAGTTACAGAACCACCTGCCTGAGTAAACTTATTCGCATTTGAAATAAAATTGATCAGCACCTGACTTAAACGCATTTCATCACCGATCACATATCGCACATCAAAATCCTGCATTTCAACTTTCCAGTGGATTCCCTTATCCTCTGCTGTACTCCTGAACATGGAATCCAGCTTGTCGGCAAGTGCCAAAAGATCAAACGGAACTTTTTCAAGTTTCATTTTGCCGCTTTCAATCCTTGACATATCAAGAATGTCGTTAATCAGATGAAGAAGAAACTGAGAAAGTTCTTCAATTTTGTCAAGATAATTTTCTGCCGAATCCCGGTCATTGATATGTACCCGTATCAGTTTCAGCATGCCGATGATACCATTCATGGGAGTTCGTATCTCATGTGACATCTGTGACAGAAAATCTGATTTTGACTGATTTTCTTTCTGCGCAGCCTCCAGTTCTTTCTGCATCTGTCTGCGCACTTCATATTCTTCGGTAATATCCCTGCAGGAAACCAGATAAATTTCCTGCTCCTTAAGTACTTCTACCGAAAGAGCCGCCTGTCTTTCCACTGTTTCTCCTGCCCGATGATAAGTTACCTCAAACTCTGCCGGCCGGTCTCCCTCCCAGACAGACAGTTCACGGATAATTTCTCTGTTCCTGCTCTGATCTGTCAGTCCTTTCAGGCATTCTATATCCATATATAAAGACCGGGCTGTCAACCCGGTCATTTTTTCAAAATTGGGGCTGACGTACAGAATTTTCAGGTCTCTTTTCCTGATGCACAGATAAAATTCTCTGTTCTCTTCAGCAAAAACTCCGTAAAACTTCCGCTCTCCAAGTACAGACTCCTCAATCTTGGCTGCTCTTCTTTTTTCTTTCAGATATAAATTCCAGATAATTATTACTGCGAGTACCGCTGCCAGTAATAATGACATAACTACCATATTGTTTCCAATATATTCCAAAATACCGCCCATATTGTATATTCACTCCAAGATAATATAATACAGAAATTATATCATCTCTTTTTCGAAGTGCCTAGATAAATTTTCCGTATTTTTTCGATATATTGGTAAGCTCTTTGCGATATATTCTTCCTGAAAATGCAATATGGGGCAACTTATAAAATTTTGCATTTGGCGGACACACAGGGTGGTACAATGGATCTGCTATGATTATCTTTGCCGTCTGCAGTGCTTTCTGTATCTCCTCCTCACCGCATACTGTCCTGTCATTTTCTCCCAGGATTTCTTCAGTCTCTTCAAGTGGACAGAGGACTCTTACCGGACAGTGATATTTCTGCTCTATTGCTGCTGCCAGACTTCCCATGGTTACCGGTTCTCCAATAATCATAATCTCTGGTTCCCCTTCAAGTCTGTTTTCCAGATATGGAATTCCTTCTTTTTTATCCAGCGATTCTGAAATTCTTTCTTCCAGTCCCCATAGTGGTGTTCCAGTCACATAAGGTGTACCAAATCTTTCTTTCAGTTTTCTGGCTGCACGAAGTCCTGTTGAACTTACCACAAGATTTACCTCAGCCTGTCCTGCTCTGGCAAGATTTTCAAGGTTATCCCCCATTGCCCATGTAGAAAACACTTTCCATCCACATTTTTCGATGTTTTCCTTCAAAATATCCACACAACACTGCGGACCGAAGTCCAAAGGGGTCACTCCCAGCAGATTTACGGTATGAGGATATATTTCTGAATCTTCTTTATCCGGAACAAGTTTTTCTGCCACTGCTTCCAGTGCCATTCCCGCTCCTCTGACATAATCATGCATTCCGTTTGTGGGCACTGCAAATGTCGGTATTCCGGTATCTTCCTCTATGATCTGTGCCAGTGCCGGAAAATCCGTACCATTCATATATGGGATCGGTGATCCTGCCAGTGCAATAAATTTCGGTTTCAGCTGTTCTGCCGCCTCCTCAATATCCCGGATAAATTTTTCATCATTTCCTAGAATGGCGTCAATTTCCGTAAGTCCGGTAATATAGATCAGACTGTCCTGATCATACCAGCGTATTTCATCGTGTGTATTATAAGTGGAATTACAGCCGGAAGGATCGTGCATTACTACCATACCGCCCAGTTCATACAAAGCGGAACATACACCGGATACATCGGCCGTGTAAACCGGTATGATTCGATATGCCTGTCTCATATGCAGCTTTCACACCCCCATCCTTTACGTACTACCAGATCCTCAGTATCTTTTTCATTCTGATATGCATCTGTCATAAGTTCGCATAACCGTCTTATTCCGTCAAATCCATAAAGCCCTCCGCCCTGAACCATGTTCACAAAATTACCGCTCCCTGTAAACCAGGCTGCTTTCTGCCCGATAGCAAGTATTTTTCTGTTATTTTTGCGGGAAAGAACCCTCATTTTTACCTGAATGGTTGCTTTCAGTTTCAGTTCAGGAAAATGGTCCTGGAGCCACAGGAAATCTGCCTGTTCTTCCGGGCTGATACTATCCAGATAAACAGTTTCCACATGAAAACCATGGGCAAGCAGAAGTCTTGCAAGGCCAAGCGGTCTGGGATGAAAAAGATAGTCCAGTGCTATCGGTGTATCTCCGATCACATCCTTTGCTTTCTTCAGCTCCAGTTCACACTTTCTGATTTCTTCTTCAACAGAGAATTTTCCGACACCTGTCCATTTATTTTCTGTGTTTTCCTGTGATTTACTGTCTGTGTCATTGGTGATTTCCAGCGTCTCTGCAAGTTTCCGGAGATTTCCACGGATTTCTTCGTAATCCCAGCTTCCGGGAAGATACAGATGTTTTCTGTGCAATCTCTCTGCAAGCATCTCTCCGCCATATTTCCCCGGTGGATAAACTGTCACAAATATACTTCCTGCGCCCAGTTTTTCATATTCTTCCCAGTTTCTGCACTCTGGAAGTTCGAGTACTTCATAATCATTCTGCTCCATCAGTCGTTTTATGTCACTGCTTTTGTCCAGAGCAAAATCACTGCCTGTAATTGTTATTGCATGGGAATTTTTTTCAGAAAAATTCAGTGGATCATACATGGCTTTGCGTAGTTTCTGGTCTGGGGTCAGACCATGTTTCTGCATGATCGGATCCATATAACAACGCACAAAATAAATATCCGGGAAACGTTCTTCCAGTTCTCGATATACCTGTTCCAGATCGCAGCCCAGAAAATGATGAAGGCACACTGTAAAAAGAAGCACTGCCTTTGGTTTCTTTTCCAGTCTGCTCAGTATATCAGTAACTCCTTCAATTGTAATGTCTTCCAGATTACCGTTCAGGAGATTTTCTTCTTCTACGATCACAAATGAAAATCTGTCTGCGGCATTCATTTCTGCCGCTGTAAGAACAACACCTCGCATACAGTTATCTGCACAGACATAAATCTGCCTTGCCTCCGGCATTAACATTCCTGTATGAACAATATTCCAGTTTCCATGTACCGGTGAATTAAATTCCAGTCCTGGCTCAAAAGGTACCGGAAATGATGCTTCTTTTATGGAAACAACAGCCCCCTCTTCGCTTATTTCTCCCCCAACTCTTTTCAGCATTCTTTTTCCTCCTGGCAGACTTTCAGAATTTCTTTTGCAAGTTTCCGGTATTCATCTGCCATCTCACTGTCCGGATATGCTTCAAGCAGGGTTTTTCCCTGTTCTTCTGCTTTGAGTACAAGTTCGCTGTGATCCAGGCTTCCGATAACTTCCGTATGAAAATCATCTGCGAGTTCTTTTACTTTTTCTTCTTCCCGTGGAACATTCCGACGGTTCAGGATAATTCCACCTAAGGATGCGTATCCTCTGTTTTTGAAATTATCTACTGCCATGGCAATATTGGCTCCTGCATGGATTGCCATATTTTCGCCGGAAGTGATAATGAATACTTTGTCTGCATATCCTTTTCGCATAGGCATGGAGAATCCACCGCAGACTACATCGCCCAGTACATCATAAAGGATTACATCAGGCTGATATTTTTCGTATGCTCCCAGCTCTCCCAGTTTTTCAAGTGCGGTTATGATTCCTCTTCCCGCGCATCCAAGTCCCGGTGTGGGACCGCCTGCCTCTACACAGACTACATTCCTGTAACCGGTTTTTATCATTTCCTCCAGTTTCATATTCTGTTTTTTCTGGTTATATAAATTGAGGACTGTTGTCACCGACTCACCATGACGGAGAAGAATAGTTGAATCTGCTTTGGGGTCGCAGCCAATCTGCATAACTTTCATACCCTGTTCGCTTAATGCTGCTGCCACGTTTGAGACTGTGGTGGATTTTCCGATGCCACCTTTACCGTATACTGCAATTTTGATCATTGTATTTCCTCCTGATTTTTATTCAGCTTTTGTGATCACGTTGGAATATGCGGTTTTTGTGGATACTCCTTTCAGGCGTCCGATTTTGCCTGACAGAGCGCTGATCACGTCCTGTGGTGCGTCTATGGCTATGCTGATAATGCTGATTTTTTTTTCGCGGTATGGTATTCCCATTCTGCCGATTATATGATCCCGGGCATCATAAAGAAGCTGATTGAGTGTTTCGATGGAATCGCTGTCTTCAACTATGATGGATATTACTGCTACTCTTGTGTCCATGGTTGTCCTCCTGCGTATATCAACATATCCTCGGCAGCAGCTCTCCACCCGGCTGTGGAAGCAGTGCCTGTGTTCCGATCTCAGTTGTCATAACTACCTTACCAGGCTGATCCGCAGTAACTTCTCCAATGATGGCTGCATTTGCTGAATACGGACATTTTTTCAGAGTTTCTACAATTTTTTCAGCTTCTGATTTCGGTGCCATAATGACCATACGGCCTTCGCACGCCAGATAAAGCGGCTCCAGACCCAGCATTCCACAGACCCCTTTTACCTCCGGTGCAACAGGCACTTTAGCTGCATCTAACCGAATTCCTACATTACTCTGGCCCGCAATCTCATAAAGCACTGTTCCTACACCACCTCTTGTTGCATCACGGATTACGTGAAGATCATGTGTAGTATTCATTACAGCCTCTACTGTTTTCCAGAGTGGTGCACAGTCACTTGTTACATCTGCATCAATACCAAAATCTTCTCTTGCAAGAAGAATTGTACAGCCATGCCGTCCGATATCTCCTGTAACAATAATGGCATCACCCGGTTTTGCATACGTACCGGCTACATTTACGCCTTCTTCAATCTGTCCCATTCCTGTTGTTGTAATAAAAACACCATCCACCTGGCCCTTACCTGCTACTTTTGTATCACCGGATACAATATGTACTCCCGCCTCTTTTGCCGTTTTTTCCATAGAAGCAGCAATCTCTTCCAGTTTTTCCATCGGAAATCCCTCTTCTATAACAAAAGCGCAGGTCAGATACATCGGTTTTGCGCCCATACATGCAAGGTCATTTACTGTTCCGCAGAT
The DNA here is from genome assembly GCF_052065235.1 of Blautia sp. HCP28S3_G10. Classification (NCBI taxonomy): domain Bacteria; kingdom Bacillati; phylum Bacillota; class Clostridia; order Lachnospirales; family Lachnospiraceae; genus Blautia; species Blautia sp. HCP28S3_G10. The sequence continues at coordinate 20,795 of NZ_JBQHUL010000027.1, forward strand.
TGAAAGTTTACCGATATTTCCGCCCGGAAAAAATGCCGGTGAAACGATAAATCCATCTGTGGATACTGCCATTTTTCCTTTCGGCGGCACCAGAACAGCAGCATCATCTGCTGTCAGATCATCATTGGCAAAATGTGCTGCAAAAACGCTGTCGATCAGTTCTGAAGTCTGTTTTCCACCTGCTCCGTGAGCCATTGTTACTGTTTTATCCTGAATCCCCATACCCTTGTCCTCTTTTCTCTCAATTTTTCTGTATACCTGCGGATCACTTCATTACCAAGTAATCCCACACTCCCGCAAACATTCGGAATCTGCTGATTTATTTTCAAGAATGCCGCTGCATTCTTGCTACTCCCTGTTATACATATAATATGCCGAACATGCCCCTTCATTTGACACCATACATGCTCCTACCGGATGCTGCGGCGTACATACTTTTCCGAATACTTTACAGTCTGACGGTTTGCATTTGCCCTGAAGCACATCTCCACATCTGCATGCAGGATTCGGTTTTCCCTTTATATCCGGCATCTGATATTTCTTTCTTGCATCAAATTCCTGCCATTTTTCTTTCAGCTGAACCCCTGACCCTGGTATTACACCAAGACCTCTCCATTCACTGTCACATGGCTCCATCAGTTCTTCCATCAGATGTTGTGCTTCCGGGCTTCCTTCTTCTTTTACTACTCTCGGATAGCAGTTTACAAAGAAAGGTTTTCCTTTCTGAAACTGTACCAGTGCCACAGCCAGTGCTGTAAGAAGTTCTTTTGCAGTAAATCCCGCAACCACTCCGCTGACTCCCTCTTCTGTAAGTTTTTTACAGAGAGCGGTTCCTGTGATGGCATTGACATGACCTGGATAAAGAAAAATATCTGCACTTCCTTTTAATGCCTCATAAGCATTTGGCATGGTTTTATTTGCCACTAGAAGAGAATAATTATCCAGTCCGTCTGCCCTTGCCTGTTTTACAGAAAGACAACCTGACGGTGTGGTAGTCTCAAAACCAACTGACAGAAATACTACCTGTTCATCAGGATTTTCTCTGGCATATTTTTCTGCATCTGCCGGAGAATAAACGATTTTTATTTTTGCTCCCAGTTCTCTGGCTCCTGCAAGACTCATCTTTGTTCCAGGTACACGGACAAGGTCTCCAAAAGTACAGATTGTTATATGTTTTTCCAGCGCAAGCCATACAGCTTCATCAATAAATCCCACGGGCGTAACACAGACAGGGCAGCCTGGTCCGGAGATCAACTCTACCTGCGGAGGAAGAAGTTTACGGATTCCAAGCCGGAATATCTCATGTGTATGGGTTCCACAGACTTCCATGATCCGCACCTTCGGGCCATCGTAATTTTCTATAATTTCTCTTGCCGTTCTTTTTTTCTCTTCGCTCATTGCAGCAGATCCTCCATAAGCTGATCTGTTTCTTCATCGTCTTCTTCTGTGATCTTTGCAATTGCAACACCTGCATGCACCATTACATAATCACCCGGTTCCAGATCATTAAGAAGCTGTGCGGAAACTTCTCTCTTTGCGCCTCCTGCATCTACTACTGCTGTTCCTTCACTGATTTTTACTACTTTTGCTGATAATCCTACACACATAATATTATCCTCCGCTTTTATACTAAAATCGACTTCTGTCGTTTATTGTTCAGATATTCCATTCCATATACAGCCTGCCCTAATGCGATTCCACCGTCATTCGGCGGTACCAGATGATGACGCAGTACTGCAAATCCCATTTCCACAAGGCTTTCTTCTGTCATTTCCAGAAGGAGACGGTTCTGAAATACGCCGCCGCTCAAGGCTGCTATATGAATGCCAGTATCATCCCTGCTGATTCTGCAGGCCTCACAGATCTGATCTGCAAGCCTCCTGTGAAAATTCCAGGCAAGTGTATACACATCTTCTCCGTTCAGTCTTTTTTCTGTAAGGTTTTTTACCAGTTCTGCTGTATTCAGAATCAGCATTTTCTCTTTATTTTCTGTGTCCTTCCATAAAATATCTGCTGTCTTTTTTTTCTGTGGCTGCTTTTCTTTGGAAATTTTTTTCATTTTTTCGTTAACTTTTTCGGCAGCAAACTCCAATGCCATAGAGGCTTCTCCCTCAAAAGTGGCACTCTTACTGATACCAAGAATAGCACTTACTCCGTCAAAAAGTCTTCCAGCACTCGTAGAAGTCACTGCATTGATACGTCTGTCAGACATAGTAAAGAGAACTTTCGCCTCCTGCTCTGTACAGAGTTCCAGTTTTTCTGCCAGTTCCAGAGTTTTTTCCCTGTCACCGGTAATACCGTAAAGCATGGAAGCTGCTATTCTCCAGCCCTCTCTTGCAGAAGCGTCACCGCCAACCTGTACAAAAGGTTCAATACTTCCCAGTCGTCTGAAATCCCTGTAATCACATTGGAGAATTTCTCCTCCCCATATAGTCCCGTCTGTTCCATAACCTGTTCCGTCAAATGAAACTCCAATTACCGGTTCCTGGCAGTCATTTTCTGCCATGCAGGACAGAATATGAGCATAATGATGCTGTACTTTCAGTAAAGGCAGCTCCAGTTCCTCTGCAACCATCGTAGAATTATATTTCGGATGCAGATCGCAGACTGCTGCAGAAGGTTCCACTTCCAGGAGCGTTTCCATACGCCCAATCGTTTCTTTCAGTGCTTTTACAGTTCGAAGATCCTCCAGATCTCCAATATATGGTGAGAGATAAAAACGATTATCCACACCTATGCAAAAGGAATTCTTAAGTTCTCCACCAATAGCCAGCACCTGTCCCTTCTGCTCTGTGGAAATCATTGATGGAAGGGGTGCATACCCTCTCGAGCGGCGAATCATATAAGGTTCCCCCTTATAAAAATCCATGACCGAATCATCTGCCCGTATCCGTATCTTCCTGTCATGAGAGAGCATACAGTCACAGAGATATGCAAGTTCTGCTTCTGCGTCCGAATCATCTCTGCAGATAGGTGCTCCTGAAGTATTCCCACTGGTCATTACCAGAAGATCAGGCATTTTTATTCCGTCATCGTATTGAAAAATCAGAAGCTGTACCGGCGCATAAGGAAGCATCACTCCTACTTTTGGATTGCCCGGCGCCACAGAATCACACAGTTTTCCTGAACCGGACTCTTTGTCCAGCAGAAGTATTGGTTTCTGGTGACCTGTGAGGATTTTTTCCTGTTCTTCTGATACCTGGCATTCTTTTTTTACAGTTTCAATGTCACGTGCCATAACCGCAAAAGGTTTCGCCGGTCTTTTTTTCAGAGTACGCAGACGGCTTACTGCCGCTTCATTCGTGGCATCACAACAGAGGTGAAAGCCTCCGATTCCTTTAATTGCCACAATTCCACCCTCTGCGATGGTCTTCCTTGTATATGTAATTGCCTCCCGGCCACGTTCCTCTCTTCCGATCAGATAAACTTCCGGTCCACAGTTATTACAGCATACAGGCTGTGCATCATACCGTCTCGTTTCCGGGTTATTGTATTCTTCCGCACAGGAAGGACACATTGGAAACTCTTTCATACTGGTACGCTCCCGGTCATAAGGCAGAGAATCCAGAATCGTAAGTCTCGGTCCACAGCAGGTACAGTTAATAAATGGATGAAGATATCTTCTGTCAGACGGGTTGAACATCTCTTCTTTACACTCATCACAGATTGCAATGTCCGGAGAAACAAATATTTCGCCCTTTGTTTTCTCACTTTCAATAATATCAAACTTCTGATATTCCGCCGGTTCACTTACTTTCTCAACATTCATTTTCAGAATTGCAGCCCTTTTGGGCGGCTTATTTTCGATATCGGAAATAAAACCATTCACTGCTTCTTCCGGTCCCTGTGCAAATATCTCCACATATGGTCCCTTATTACTGACATTTCCATGGATATTCCATGCCATGGCATGCCTTGAAACCGTTGGCCGGAAACCCACTCCCTGAACAATTCCATAGACACGTATCTGTTTTGTGACCTGTTTTGTCGTATTATCTTCCATAAAAATATCCCGTTTCTGTCAGTCTTCCTGACACTGCAAAATGTCTCACGTTTATAAATCTACCCGCTGCCTGCGGTGTCATCCGCTCCATGGCCGCATCTGCAAATATAAGGTCAAAATCATTATTTTTTATCAGTTCTGTATAATCATCTTCATCTCTCAGAAAAACATCATGTTCTTCCCGAAGTTCTTTTTGCATCATAAACCAGCTGGCCGTCTGTATCTCTGCAGCACCTTTTTTACGAAGCTCTTTACGGATAGAATCAGCAATTACCTGCTGATGTACGACAAGCACTTTTTTCCCTGCATAATCCATATCAGGAATCAGTTCCTCCACAAGAGGATATCCCACTTCATAGGCCGTCCCGAAAGTTTTCTTAAGATATTCTGCCGTCTTAAGTGCCGCCGGTGATACAACAATATTTCTGCTCACAGAAGAAGCTTTTTTTACTTCTTCCAGACCATCCCCCATTCCATAACATACTGCCCGCTGATCATATTTATCTTTAAAAAATTCTCTGATTCTGTCTGCCGCCCCAAGGTCACTGATATCCTGCGGTGTCATACCGAGAATTCCCACTCTTCCCTCATCCACCGGATATATTTCTTTTGCAAAAGTCTGAAAAAGTGCAAGCCAGGCTTTTTCTTCGCCGCTGTCGTACAGTTCCATTCCATTCGCATCCACTGTCATGATCGGAAGGTCTGTTTTCTTTTCGCTCATTCGTTTCAGTGCAAGATAATCTGTTCCGATAACTGCCGGAACAGGCGTCCCGATGATTGCCGCAAAAGATGCCTCGACCTTGTCTGCCGCATCTGCAAGCTTCGCAACCAGCCTGTCGTCCCGACCCAGGATTGCATCCATATCACGTAATCCGGCACTGAACACTGCACTTTTGTTTTGAAACCATCTCGGCTCATCAAATCCGCAGACATTTCCTGTACAGCCACCTGCATCGCAGATCACAATGATCCCGCCAAGTTCATAAAGCACAGACACTGCACCTGATTGGTCCGGTGCAAAAGGTGTCAGATATTTTCGTAAACCTCTCATTTCACCACCTCCGTCAATGCTTCAAATAAATGCCGAACTCCGGAAAATCCATAAGGCTGTGTGTCCTGATTCCACATCAGTCCCGGACAGTCCTGATGATAATAAAGCGCATCCTTGCCAATAGTAATATTTACACCACTTTCTGCCGGATCGTAATAGATCATGGTCGGTTCCATATTTGAAAAAACTTTTGTCTCAGGACTTAACTCTGCAAGTGATCTCATATAAACAAAGTTTTCAGCTGTGATCGTTCCGTAAATTTCATTCACCTGAAAACCATATTTCAGAAGTGCCAGAGAAAGCTCAAAAGGATCTCCGTTCATGCATTCCCCCACTGCAAATGAAGCGTCCGGTTTCTTTTTTCTGAATTCTTCTACCGCATTTTCTGCTGATTTTCGCACATTTTCTGTTTCAAATTTCACCCCGAGAACTTTTGCAAGTGCATGATACTGGCTGTCGATCTTATCTGTCTGATAAAGTCTCCGCAGTTCAATAAAAGGAATTTTCAGTCTGTTATGAAAATCTTCTGCTGCAAATCTTGCCTCCGAGTGAAGTACCAGATTAAAGTTTGCCTCAGACATATGCGTGTATTCCTCAAAATCTCTGCATCTGGAAATCTCATGTACTGTCTTTACGCCTGCTCCGTGAAGAAGATCATAAAGCTCACAGTCATCTGTAAGCGGTGAAAAAAATCCCAGCAGATTTACTACATTTGCTTTTTTCTTCTGCGGCTCCAGAAGAGAGTAAAGCGACTGTCTTACATGAACCATCGGAGGTTTTCTTCCCTCTCTGGTAAGCGCATACATATAACATGGTCGCACCGGTATTCCGGCCTTCTCTTCCGCCTTCCGACAGACACGCTCCATGTCAGTTCCAAGAAGTGCATCTACACAGGTGATGCAGATCATCACTACGGAAGGCTTCTTTTCACAGCATTCACATATCTCTGCAACAGCTTTTGGAATTTTTTTCAGGTGACGTCCTGTAACAATATCTGTTTCATCCATCATCAGATAGAAGAAACGGTTATCATATTCCCGCATGGAACTGATAAGAGAAGTATTTCTCCCACAACAACCGGGGGCTACGATCAGCATAATTGAATCAGGCACTGCAAGCCCGGCTCTTTTTACGCCGAAGCCTTCCGCTCCCGGAGAGTTGAATGCAAGTGTTGCAGGGGAACTGTAGATCAGATGCGTATTGGAGCGGAACTGATCCGGAATATTTTCCCTGCCTGCTTCCTGCAATTCTTTTACTGTACAAAAATAGGCATCTCTTTTCATGCGTCCTCCTCACTTCGCAAAAGCATTTCCGCAAGATCAAAAAATCTTCTGCTGATCTCTGAATCCGGATTGCCTTCGATCACTGTTTTTCCCATATCCTCATTTCGGATAATCTCATCACTTCTGGGAATTTCTCCCACAATGGGAATTCCGCTTTTTCTGGAAAATTCTTCTACTTTCTGGTTTTCGTTCTCTACATTACGGTGATTCAGCACAATACCGAATACTCTTGCATAACTTCTGTCTTCAAAGTTTCGCACTGCGCTTGATATATTATTAGCTGCATAAAGAGCCATTTTTTCTCCTGATGTGACGATCAGGACTTTTTCTGCATAACCTTCTCTGATCGGTGCTGCAAATCCTCCGCAGACCACATCTCCAAGTACATCATAAAGCACAACGTCCGGCTTATAGGTTTCAAACAGCTTAAGGTCTTCAAGAAGCTGAAACGTTGCTATGATTCCTCTGCCAGCGCATCCAAGTCCCGGTGTCGGTCCACCGGTCTCTATACAGAGGATTCCGCCATAGCCGATCTTCGATATGTCTTCCAGTTTTTCCGGTTCCTCATCTTCTTCTCTCATATAATTCATTACAGGCCTTAGTGGTTCCCCTCCCAGAAGATTAATTGTGGAATCCGCCTTCGGGTCACATCCGATCTGAATAACCCTTTTTCCCATAGATGCAAAGGCTGCTGCCAGATTGGAAGTCACTGTGGATTTCCCGATGCCGCCTTTTCCATAAATTGCAACTTTTAACATTTTATCCTCCCTCGATCAGAATCTGACAATTTTCTCAGAAAGCAAAAGGACTCCTCCACCGTCAGGGTAGAGAAGTCCCATAAAAAGTCACTTCATTTACAACTATTCCTGCTCGGATCTGTCCTTGCCGTCAGAGTCTGTTCTGTATCATTATCGTATATCCTGCTGTGCCTGTTCCCAGCAGCTGTTTCAGGTAATCTTTAAATTATCATTCGGGTAGAAGTATTTCATCCCGTCTGAGCAATAACCTGAACTATTTCTATTATCATAACGCAAAACAGCAGGGTCAGTCAACGCTAACACCTGCTGTTTCTGGTAATTATATATAATTTTTGCACATTTATTGTCATTTTTTTATAACAATTCCGCAAACAGTCTCAAAAACAACTGTCCCAGACGGAGATAAGCACTGCGACCAGAACAATATTTTTCTGTCACCTCACAACTTTCATTCATAACCTGTCTGAGGTCATCATGAATCTGTGTCGCAATATCATGATCAACTATAAAGCATCCATTCTCAAAATGATGATAAAGACTTCTGTAGTCCAGATTGATGGTTCCACAGGTTGCCATACAGTCATCAGCCACGCTCATCTTCGCATGACAGAAACCCGGTGTCCATTCATAGATGCGAACTCCATTTCTGACAAGGCTGTTGTAAAAAGATCTGGTAACACTGTAGACCATTTTTTTGTCAGGGATTCCAGGAGTAATGATCCGCACATCTACACCTCGCTTTGCGGCCAGTGTCAGCGCATGTGTCATCTCATCTGTAATGATCAGATATGGCGTAATAAACCAGCAGTATTTTTCTGCTTTATTTACCATACTGATATATACTTCTTCACCAACCTGTTCATCATCCAGCGGGCTGTCTGCATAAGGCTGAATAAACCCGTTCTGTTTTGCATGATATTCATATTCCGGCAGATAAAGGGAAAAATCTGTATCGTTTCTGTCTTTGTCGCTTACTGCATTCCACATCTCCAGAAAAGTAACAGTAAGCGAGCGTACTGCATCTCCTTCCAGCCGGATTCCGGTATCCTTCCATGTTCCGTAAGGATGTGTGATATTAAAATATTCGTTTGCAAGATTATAGCCACCGGTAAATCCTACCTTACCGTCAATTACTGTAATCTTACGGTGATCCCTGTTATTCAGAAAAACATTCAGGCCCGGGGCAAAAGGGTTAAAAACTCTGCACTGAATTCCCACTGCATTCATTTTTTTGATAAAATCTGTATTAATAAAGCCTATCGAACCCATATCATCATAAAAAACCCTGACCTCCACGCCTGCCCTGACACGTTCTTCCAGAACTTTCTGAATTTGATTCCATGCTTCTGCATCTTCAATTGCATGATATTCCATGAAAATAAATTTCTCAGCTTTTTCAAGATCAGCAATCTGTGCCCGTAATCCTTTCACTGCCTGATCGTAATAGGTAACATCTGTATTCTGATAAACCGGATAAAAAGCATTCCTCTGTATATAATCTGCAATATTTCCTGCTTTCGGAACTTTTTCATGCAGTTTCTGACTGATATTTCTGTTTTCCGGCAGAAGTGGAAGGAGTTCATTGTCAATATCCCGATATCTCTTTTTCATACGGTTTGTACCGCCATTAAGTCCTACAAGAAGATATAAGGTCACTCCCATTACCGGAAATACCAGCATCAGAAGTATCCATGGCATTTTTATCGTTGCAGTCACAGGCGAAGCATACATATTCAGAATAATGATCAGCGCAAGCACCCTTGTTAAAATATTGATTGCTTCTGCATACCTGTTCAGTCTGGTGAACAGCGAAACAATAAATATAACTTCCAGCAAAATACACAAAACTGAAAATACAAGTCTGGTAACACCATTCTTTGTTTTTGCCCTGCCTTCCACAGTTGTAGTTTTCATGAAAGATCTTCTCCTTTTTCTGGCTTTTGTCATTAAGTTTTTTCTGTGATAGACATCATAGCACTTTAACCCAAATACGTAAACATAAAATTCAGGGAGAGTCATTAACCCTCCCTGAAACATTTAAAGACATATTTTTATTGTTTTACACTGAGACGCACCAACGCCCTCTGAAGTTTTGCTTCGGCTATTTTATACTCATGGTCTGTGAGTCCGCCTTTGGCGATCATGGCTTCTGCTCTCTTCTTCGCTTCTTCTGCCCTTGGGACATCGATATCTTCTTTCCATTCCCAGGTAGTTGCGAGAAGACGGCAGGTTCCATTCATTACAGAAAGCATTCCGCCAATGCAGGCAGCAGTCCGTCTTGTTCCATCCTCCATCACTACACTTGCTTCACCCATACCAAGGGCTGTACAGAAATTACAGTGTCTTGCAAGAATGGCCAGATCACCACTGATACTTCTGCAGACTACGCGCTCAACATTACCTTCATAAAGCAGTCCGTCCGGTGTTCCGATTCGTAACGGAAAGGTACTCATAGGACACCTCCTTTACTGCTTCTTCGCTTTTTCAAAAACTTCATCAATAGTTCCTGCAAAAAGGAAATAGCTTTCAGGAATGTCATCGCATTCTCCGTCAAGGATCATCTTAAATCCTCTTAAGGTCTCTTTCAGAGGAACATATTTACCAGGCATACCTGTAAACTGCTCTGCAACAGAAAAGCTCTGCGACAGGTATCTCTGAACTTTACGGGCACGGTTAACTGTACGTTTATCTTCTTCTGACAGTTCATCCATACCCATGATAGCAATGATATCCTGCAGTTCTTTGTAACGCTGAAGAACTCTCTGTACTGATCTTGCGATTTCGTAATGTTCTTTTCCTACGATCTCAGGAGAAAGGATACGGCTTGTAGAATCCAGTGGATCAACTGCCGGATAAATACCCTGGCTGGAAATCTCACGGGAAAGTACTGTTGTTGCATCCAGATGTGAGAATGTAGTTGCAGGAGCAGGGTCTGTCAGGTCATCGGCAGGTACATATACGGCCTGTACGGATGTGATGGAACCCTTTCTTGTGGAAGTGATTCGCTCCTGTAAGTTACCCATTTCTGTTGCCAGTGTCGGCTGATAACCAACGGCTGACGGCATACGTCCAAGAAGTGCAGATACTTCTGAACCAGCCTGTGTGAAACGGAAAATATTATCAATGAAAAGAAGTACATCCTGGTTCTTTTCGTCACGGAAATATTCAGCCATGGTAAGACCGGAAAGTCCTACTCGCATACGTGCTCCCGGCGGCTCATTCATCTGGCCGTAAACCAGAGCTGTTTTATCGATAACTCCGCTTTCTTTCATTTCATTATAAAGGTCATTTCCCTCACGGGTACGTTCTCCAACACCTGTAAATACAGACAGACCACCATGGGCTGTTGCTACATTGTGGATAAGTTCCATGATAAGGACAGTTTTTCCTACACCAGCTCCACCGAAGAGACCAATCTTACCACCTTTTGCATAAGGGCAGATCAGGTCAACAACCTTAATACCTGTTTCCAGAATTTCTGTTGCAGGCATCTGTTCTTCATAAGAAGGAGCAGGACGATGGATAGACCAGCGTTCCTTTGCTTCAGGAGCCGGCTGATTATCTACCGGATCTCCAAGAAGGTTAAATACTCGTCCCAGGCAGGCATCACCTACAGGAACTGTGATGGGGCCTCCGGTATCAAGTGCCTTCGTTCCCCGGACAAGACCGTCAGTAGAGTTCATGGCAATACATCTTACGACATCATCACCAATCTGCTGAGCTACTTCGGCTGTCAGCTTTGCGCCATCATGTTCAATCTCTATGGCATTGAGAAGAGCAGGCAGTTCATCGTGCGCAAAGCGGATGTCCAGAACCGGACCGATGACCTGTACTACTTCGCCAATGTGTTTTTCACTCATGTTTTAAGTCTCCTATATATTCTAAAGCCCTTCCGCACCTGCGACAATCTCCGTGATTTCCTGCGTGATGCTGGCCTGTCGTGCCCTGTTGTAATACAGATTCAGTTTATCGATCATCTCTTCCGCATTACTTGTAGCTGCATCCATGGCCATACGTCTGGCTGCAAGTTCACTGGCAGTACTTTCACATATACCGCCATAAACAATTCCTGCCAGATATTCCGGAACAATGGCATTAAATACAACTTCTGCTCCCGGCTCATAGAGAATAAGATTTTTACTCTCCACTTTGCCGCCGCTTTCTTCTCTGATATCTGTCATCGGAAGCAACGAAAATACTTCCGGCTGCTGAGAAAGCATGGACGTAAATACTGTATAACATAATTCAATATGACCAAATGTTCCTTTTTTGAATTCTTCGCAAAGCAGATTTGCGATCTCAAAACAGTCAGCAACAGACACAGCTGCAACTTCGGCAAACTGTTCTGTCAGGCTTTCGATTCCTCTCTGTTTGAAATATTCTACTGCTTTTTTTCCTATTGGCAGCACCATATAGTCCTTGCCTTCTGCTGACGCTTCCAGACATTTGAAAAGATTTGCATTATATCCTCCTGCCAGACCTCTGTCACCGGCGATCACCACATAACAGGTTCTGGTGCTGGAAGCTTCTCTGGCATAAACTGAGGAAAAATCAATGTTCTCTCTTGCAATCTCTTTCAGAGTCTCATGCAGTTCGGTAAAATAGGGACGACAGGTTTCTGCCCGTTCTTTTGCCTTACGCAGTTTGGAGGATGCTACAAGCTCCATGGCTTTGGTAATCTGCATGGTACTCTGTACACTTTTGATGCGCAGCTTTACCGCTTTCATGTTTCCGGCCATATAACCATACCCTCCTAATCACATTATTTGTCAGGTCTTGAATTCAGGAAATTTTCTGTATAGGTTTCCAGTGCCTGGCGCAGTTTTTCTTCAGTTTCCTGCTCAAGTTTGCCGGTAGAACTGATCAGCTGCATTGCTTCCAGTCCGGCTGCATCTGTATCCAGGAATGTATATAATCCTGATTCATAAGCGCTTACATCTTCAACCTTAACTGTCTCAAGAATACCTTTTGTTACCGCATACAGGATCGCTACCTGTTTTTCTACAGGTACCGGTGCATTCTGATTCTGTTTCAGAACTTCTACGATTCGAGCACCCTGTTCCAGACGCGCCTTGGTGTCAGCATCCAGATCCGATCCGAACTGAGCGAAGCTCTGCAGCTCACGATACTGAGAGTAGATCAGTTTCAGGGTTCCGGCAACTTTCTTCATTGCTTTGATCTGCGCATCTCCACCAACTCGTGATACGGAAATACCAGGGTTTACAGCCGGCATGATTCCTGAATGGAAAAGCTCTGTCTCCAGGAAAATCTGTCCGTCTGTAATGGAAATTACGTTTGTCGGGATATAGGCAGATACATCTCCTGCCTGTGTCTCAATGATCGGCAGCGCTGTCAGTGAACCACCGCCATGTTCATCGTCAAGCTTCGCAGCACGTTCAAGCAGTCTGGAGTGAAGATAGAATACATCTCCAGGATATGCTTCACGTCCCGGTGGACGACGGATCAGAAGAGAAAGTGCACGATAGGCAACCGCATGTTTACTCAGATCATCATAAATGATCAGCACATCTTTTCCCTGATTCATGAAATACTCACCCATTGCACAGCCTGAATATGGTGCAATGTATTGCAGCGGGCTGGATTCAGAAGCTGTAGCTGCTACAACGATTGTATAATCCATAGCACCGTTTCTGGTAAGATTTTCTACCAGGGATGCTACAGTAGATCTTTTCTGTCCGATTGCAACATAGATACAGATGACATCTTTGCCTTTCTGGTTGATAATTGTATCTGTTGCGATCGTAGTCTTTCCGGTCTGACGGTCACCAATGATAAGTTCACGCTGACCACGTCCGATAGGAATCATTGAGTCAATTGCTTTAATACCGGTCTGAAGAGGCTGATATACAGATCTTCTCTCACAGATTCCCGGAGCCTTGCTCTCTACCGGGCGAAATTCTTTTGTATCAATCGGTCCTGCTCCGTCAATAGGCTGACCAAGAGCATTTACTACTCGTCCGATCATTGCTTCGCCTACCGGTACAGACACTACCTTGCCTGTACGTTTCACGGTCTGACCTTCACCAATATTTTCATCTGAGCCAAAAATTACAATGGAAACACTGTTCTCTTCGAGGTTCTGAGCCATACCGAAATTTCCGTCTTCAAATTCCAGCAGCTCACCGGCCATACAGTTTACAAGACCGCTTGCCCGGGCGATTCCATCACCAACCATAAGAATAGTTCCTGTTTCATTCTGCTGAATCGCATTTTCATAATATTTTATCTGGCTTCGGATGACTTTGGATATTTCTTCAGGTTTTAATTGCATGTGTCCATTCCATCCTTTAACATTTTATAGCATAACTATTTACTGCCTTTACAGTCACTTAATTACTACACCACTACTGTATCCAGTTTTTTTGATATATCTGAAATACGCCCCTGCACAGTTCCATCCAGCTGTTTTCCTTCCATCTCCACACGGAGACCGGCAAGAACTGTCGGATCTGTCTTCTGAGTCAGATGGATTTTCTTTCCGCTTACCTTCTCCAGTTTGCCCTTCAGAGCTTCCATCTGTTCTTCTTTCAGTTTTACTGCACTGGTCACTACAGCTTCCACAATACCATGATCTGAATTATATCTTCTGGTAAATTCATCACAACATCCTGAATATTCTCTGAGAATTTTCTTTTCACACAGGATCTTGATAAAATTCAGAAGGTATGGCTCAACCTGTTCCCCGAAAGCTTCATCTATAAGTTTCAGTCTTTCATCCTGCGGAATTGCCGGTTCTCCCAGTAATTTCAGATATCCTGGATTTTCACGGAAAATCTGTCTGATTTCATTCATCTGCTCCATGATCTGTCCATCGAGCTTTTCTTCGGCGGCAAGATCGTACAGACTGCCGCCATATACTTTGGCAGCTTGTGTCATGATGCCTCACCTACATTCTCAATAAAATCATTAATCAGTTTCGTATGATCTTCTTCATTGATTTCGCGTTCGATTACCTTACCGGCAATCTCAACAGCCATACCGCCGATTTCACCTTTGATCTCATTGACAGCTTTACGTTTCTCCTGAGCAATATCTTTCTCTGCCTTTTCTTTCATGGCAGTTACCTGGCTGGTAGCCTCTTTCAGCATTTCCTCGCTCTGAACAGCAGCTGTTTTCTGTGCTGCAGTAACGATCTCGTTTGCTTTGTTTCTGGCTTCCTGCATGTTCTTTTCGTACTCAGTTTTCATGGCCTGTGCTTCTTCTTTTGCCTTCACTGCGTCCTGGATCTCTGCGTCAGCTTTTGCTTTACGCTTGTCCAGCATTTCATTGATCGGCTTAAAAAGGAAGCGTTTAATGAGATACACCTGAATAAAAAGGTTGCAAATCGTCGCTATAAAATTCCACGGCACAATTCCTACTAATTCCTGTACCTGCATGTTTGTAACCTCCTGTCCTTCTACGCTACGGAAAGCATTCTGTATTTATGTTTCCGATTATCCCAGGAAGTTCATGAACATGCCAGGTGCTACGAAAATAAGGAGCAGACCGGTTACGAAACCGTAAATACCGGTTGTCTCTGCGATAGCACAGCCAAGGAGCATGGTAGATGTAACATCACCTTTGCATTCCGGCTGACGTCCGATTGCTTCCAGAGCCTTCGCAACTGCATTACCTTCACCAATACCAGGGCCGATACCTGCGATCAGCGCACATCCTGCTCCAATTGCACAACCTGCTAATGCGATACCTTTTGCTAATAACTGAAAATCCATAGTAAAACCCTCCTGTAAATTTAATTTGATTATCCCTTAACTGTCTGGACAGTTATTCTTCGTTACTGTGAATGTATTTGAACAGTAACAACTATTCTTCTGCTGCATTTGCAATATACATTACTGTCAGCATACAGAAAATAAATGCCTGCATAATTCCTGAGAACCAGTCGAAATATACAGATAAGATGGCCGGAACACCTACATCAAGAATTGGTATCTGTGACAGTACATCACCTACAAGTCCTGGGATCAGTCCCAGAAGTGCGGAACTCGCCACAGCCAGTGCTCCATAAATAAGGCCATTGATAACAACACCTGAAAGAATATTTCCGAAATGACGGCATGCCATGCTGACAGGCGTCGCCAGTTCAGACAGAACATTAAACGGTGTCATGACCGGGATCGGCTGTGTAAATCCTTTCAGATATCCGCCAAATCCTCCGGTTTTGATCTTCTGCGCAGTGATCATAATAAATACAACTACTGCCCAGGCTGCTTCTGTTGACAGATCCGCTGTCGGGCTTCTGAGTCCCACAAGACTGATCAGGTTTGATACAACGCTTGTTGCAAAAAGTGCTGCTACAAAAGGAATCATGTATCTGAACTTTTCACCCATATTGCCTATAACAAACTTGTTCGCTGTCTCTACCAGCATTTCCGCCAGTGCCTGCCGTTTGGAGATATTTTCTTCTTTCAGATCATGTGTAAGCCATATGCACGCTCCCGTTATCAGAAGCATGACCAGCCAGCTGATCACCATGGTCTCGCTGATCTTCAGCGGTCCCAAAAACGGCAGATCAATGGGCAAAGTAAACAGTATCTTCGCCCCGCTTATATCCAGTTCCATAAGTTAATTCACCTCCTGTCTGTTCTGGATTCATTCTGTTTTATTTACTGTTTATGAAAAATCCCCATAATCTTTATTCCCGTTCCAGGAAATAAAAGAGGGGCAATTCCTGCCACAAAGTGAAAACATGGTGCTATGATCGCTATGATCACCCAGAACACCTGCATCATAAATCTCTGGGAGTAGCTTGCCCTGATCTTCATTCTTGCTGTTCCCTCATCATCTGCAGATGCTGCCTTCTGAACTGCAAGCCCCATCATAAAAAAATTCAGGACTGCCACTGCACCACCTCCGATACCGCCAAGTATAACGGTATAATCAAAAGGTACTTTTGCCGGCATTGTTAAATGAAGGACTGCAAATAATATCCACATCAGGATCAATCCCACCACTGTGATAGCCACAACCCTTTTTGTCTCCTTTTTTACAGCCGGCTGAACATTCTCCAATATACTGCTCATATTTCCCATTCCTTTCATTTATTCTGTCCTGATCTTCGTTGTCTATGAATGTTTATTAAAAAACACTTTATCTTTTTTATCTGATTTCTTCTGCTGCCTGTTCACAGAAAGATAAAACTTATAAGCTACAGTCCCGGATCCTCCCATTCCGAAGAAAAATCCCGGGATGTAAATCCAGCCTCCCACACCTGTTTTCGCAGTAATGAACCAACAGAGTGCAAGGCATAACAGAAGCGGTGTTATAAATGACAGTCCAAGCTGAGACAGCATGGTAATGTTCTTCATAATCTCTGACCACTGTTTCAAAATCCGTTCTCCTTTTCACAAAATCAGGTTACCGCTTACTATGTAAACAGTGACCAAAATGTTTCTGTCTATTATTTTTCGCATAGTCAGATTTTACCACATTCATCATTTTTTCTCAATGGTTTTGTGCAATTCATTCAAATATTTTTATTTATCAAGAAATCTTTTTGTTAGAATTATAACATTTTTGTCTTTTGCATGTCAGGATTATAACATTAATGTTCATAACCGTCATGGCACAAAAAAGCAGCCCTGTCCCAAAATGGAACAGAGCTGCCTTTTTGTCCGTTATTGATAAATTCCGTATCCGTCATAGTCCAGCTGGTCATATGTAATTACATCAACATCACCTTCAGGGAATGAAAGAAGCATGCTTTCTTTTGTGTTCAGGTTAGCCCAGCCTACCTGTTTATTTCCAACAATAAAGCCGTATACATCTGTATCTATGTAAATATTTCCCGGCAGGTACAATACTACCTCACCATTCTCATCATATAATTCAAATTTATCCTCATCGCCTTCGTCATCATCATTATCATCATAAGGATTCGGAGTTGTCCGCATCATCAGGCCATATGAAGTAAGTTTATATGTCTGATCAGACTTAAATTGAACCGGTTCCATAGTCTTCTCAAACTTATCGTCCAGTACATAATACCAGCCTGATCTGGTCACGATCCAGTAGTGGTTATTTGCATAAAGAATGTCGTTTACACCACGGCCTTCTTCCACAGATGCGGCTTTTTCTCCATCCTTGTCATAAATGATATCTTCATAGAGAATATAATCATCATTCAGCCATGTACCGTTTCTCAGGATTTCCATCTTCGGATCCTGATTTTCTTCATCAGAATAACTTTCATCTTCAGAAACAGCCTGCGGATTTGCCTCCTGATATTCTTCTTCGGTCAGAAGTTCACCTGTTTCCATATCGATGTATCCTTCTTGTTCCGTTTCCGGCTGATCTTCATAACCACATTTGTACCAGTAATATTTCGTCTGCAGTTCTCCGCTGAAAGAAGCAAACCAGTTATCCTCTCTGTCACTTGTATTTCCGATGTCACTAACCTGAATACTTCCACTTTCCAGAAGTTTCTTCGTTGTTCCATCCGGTTTCACCAGTTCCAGAACCTGATAGTCGCCATGATCATAATCATTAAGGAATGTCTTATGAAGAATATTTCCGCTCGGCGTTACATTATAGTATCTGGATTTGTTACCGTTTTCGTCCTTTTCCTCATTTCGGAACAGTTCTTTACCTTCCCTGCTTATGATCAGGTTATGCACACAGTCATCGCTGTTCACATCCCCGATTCCCAGAGAAACCATACCATCTTTCGTGATTCCGGCAGTTGCGCTGTTCCTGGTCGAATCAATGGTACTCAGGAATGAACCGTATGTATTTCCGTCTTTATCCACAATACTGTAAAGATACTGGCCTCCAAGACTATATCTCAGATTATCCGCTTCCTCCCTGGCCTTCTCTGCTTCTTCATCATCTGCATCATCGCCCTCATCAACTTCCAGATTCAGAAGTGCGTTTACCTCTTTTTCATCTGTGATTCCCAGCTTGTTAAGTACTACTGTCTTATAATCAATTTCTTCCTGTTTGGTATTCTCTATTGCCTCATCCAGTGCCTGCTGGCGTCCTGCCAGTTTCTCTGCAAGCACACAAAGGTCATAAAGATTATCCGATGTTGCATCCACACATTTACTAAACAGCTCGACGGCATCACAATTATCGAAACCTTCATCCAACGCTGACTGTCTTTGCGCATAAACTTCATTTCTCAGATCATAGCTTCCAAGAGATTCCACTTCATACAGCAGATCATTGATCGTTCCAAGTGTCCGTACCAGTGCATAATTCTCACCTACAACTACCGGCATCATGGCATCCTTTCTTGTTGTATCATTTGCATGATCTGACCAGATTGCAATAGCAGCCAGAGCATTCAGTCCGACTTCTTCAATTCCGCTTCTTATTTCCTTTCCAAGTTCATTGTCCGCCAGTATTGTTCCGATTCCCTTATCCACAAGATAATAGGACAGTGGACTGTCTGTATAACGGGTTGCCACATCATCTGCCACTACATCTTTCAGATTTGGATCAAATTCGTTTATCGCCTGATATGCATTTTCCATAGTTCCCATCATGCTCAGCCAGGATTCTCTTGTCTCTTCATCTTTATCATAATTCTGTACAGTTTCCTCAACTGCTGCCGGCAGGAACTGCTTTTCATCATTATAAAATTCTTCGTAGATTTTTTTCAGTTCTTTCTTCTGATCAGATGTCAGTCCATCCGGCAAATCCATAGAACGAATATCAACATCTTCGCCATTTTCCGCTGCCTTTTCACAGAGCTCATAATATTCATTGATATATTTCTCGGAATTTGCATGCTGATATTCTGAATCAGAACTTTCCCCACCGTCCTCTGTATCTTCAGAATCATCATAGGTATCGTCAGAAACATCCTCACTGCTGCTGTCTTCGGAGTCTTCATATGTTTCTTCAGAATCTGATGCGTCTGAATCATTGTCTTCTGTTGTTTCCTGTGATTCAACACTCTGATCCGTTGTTGATTCTACGGTTGTGTCCTTTACATCGGCTTCTTTTTTACCACCGCAGGATTTCCCCAGCAGAATGATTGCCAGAACAAGCAGGGCCACACCACCGATCATGATCGGATTGATTTTCGTTCCTTCGGAATTATTTCCGGTTCCATGTACGGAACTATCAGCTTTCTTTCCGTTTCCTTCCGGATTTTTTGCAGTTTTCTGCTGTTTTGGTGCATCACCTGACATATCCAGCTTTGCACCGCAGTGAGGGCAGAACTTTGCACCTTTCTTTTGAATTTCCTTACCACATTTTGGGCATTTCATTGTTTTTCCTCCTTCATCTCCTGTACTCTTTTAATGTATAGACAATGTATGCCAGTAAAAAGTTTTATATTATTTCAATTATTTATAAATTTATATGATACAGATGTCCCAGACATTAAGAACGCTGTCATCAATTTCTTCAATATTATCAACTGATATATTTTCATAACTGTTCTAATGTAGAAATAATATCACAATTTTAACTGTGAGAGAAGTTGTTTCGTCAAAAAAAGAGCTGCCCGGCCTCATCTGCAGATTTTGCATGAGTATTCGGACAGCTCCGTGATCATTTCAGATCAGTTATTACATTTGAATCAGATTCCTGCCTGTTTCAGCAGTTCCGGTACTTTGGATTCCCAGCCAAGAGCCATGATATGTACACCCTGGCAGTATGGTTTACATTCTTTAATGATACGTGCGGCAATTTCCACACCTGTAATACCGGCTTTTGTTCTTTCTTTGTCAGCTTTCAGTTCTTCGATCATTTCGTCCGGAACATGAACACCTGCAACATTGTTGTTCATAAATCTTACCATACCTACTGATTTCGGAATGATAATACCAACCTGAACAGGTTTGCCGAACTGTTTAGCTTTTTCCATGAATTTGATGAATTTCTCCGGTTCAAATACAGCCTGTGTCTGGAAGAAATCAGCACCTGCTGCAACTTTTCTTTCCATCTTTGCAAGCTGTGCATCAACAGAATCACTGCATGGAGATACAACAGCGCCTTTTGCAAATTTAGGCGGTTCACCTACAAGGTCATTACCTCCAAGATCTTTGCCTGATTCCAGAAGTCCCACAGTATGAAGAAGAGAGACAGAATCCAGATCAAATACAGGTTTTGCCTGTGGGTGGTCACCCATCTTGGTATGGTCACCTGTCAGACAGAGCACATTGTCGATTCCCAGCATAGCTGCGCTGAGGAGATCGGACTCAAGAGCAATACGGTTTCTGTCACGACATGTCATCTGGAAGATAGGATTCAGTCCTGCATCTTTCAGGACTTTGCACATTGCAAGAGATCCAAGACGCATAACAGAAGACTGATTATCAGTAATATTGACTGCATGAACATCTTTCAGATAAGTTTTTGCTTCTTCTACCAGTTCATCAACATGAATCCCTTTCGGCGGTCCTACTTCTGCTGAAACTACAAATTCACCACGATCAAATAATCCTTTAATATTCATTATACATTGCTCCAATCATTATAAAATTTAAAGTAACCGTTCGGTATCTTCACAGTTACGAGTCAAAATGTATGTTTACTTAGATACTTCATCATCTGTTGCAAAGTTATGAATCTGTGTCGGGCATTTCAGAACATCCAGACGTCCCAGTGCTTCCAGTCGTCTGTAGATACGTTCCCATCCACATTCCATTTCAGGATCAACTTCACATTTACCGTTTTTGGTTCCACCACACGGTCCGTTTACAAGGCTCTTTGAACATGCTGTGATCGGACAGATTCCTCCTGTCAGGTTCAGATAGCATTCACCACACTGGTCACAGTCATACTCTAACGGTGTAACACCCTGGAATCCGGGAACCGGATATGTATCACAGGCCGCACAAACCTTTTTATTATCCAAATATTCGGCAACTGTCTGTACTCCTACACCACAGGAGAATACCAGCACAATATCTGCTTCTTCGATCTTACTCATATGTTTCTGGAGACGCAGCTGCATATTTTCCGGATTGCAGATATAATCAGTTGTAAAAATTCCTGTTACTTTTCCTTCAGCGGCAAGTTCTTTCTGAAGTTCAACAGCTTCTTTTTCCGGAAAATGCACTTCTTTACATCCGTGGCAGTTAATGATAAAAACCTTTTTGCCATCAACCAGTGATGTAATCGTTTCTTTTTCTTTTAACTGGGTAATCAACATATCACTTCATCCCCCTTACTGCATTTTTTCCGGCTTTGATCTTAGTAACGATCGGAATCTTGGAAGAACAGATATACTGACAGCATCTGCATTCAACACAGTCCATAACATTTCTGTCTTTCATTCCCTGCCAGTTCTCTTCATTTGCATATTTAACAAAATACAGCGGTGAAAGTTCCATCGGACATACATCCACACAACGTCCACATTTGATACATGGCTGCTCTTTTGTCTCATCAGGAGCAATGGCGATAATACCATTAGAGCCCTTCATCATCGGTACATTAAGGTCTGTAAGCGGGAATCCCATCATCGGTCCGCCCATTTTAACCTGAACATCATCATCAGTAAATCCACCGCAGTAATCAATCAGTTCTTTTACGCTGGTACCAATCTTGATGATAAAGTTTCCAGGATTTTTGATCTTTTCGCCTGTTACAGTTGCAACACGCTCGATCAGAGGCATACCTGTCTGGATTGCATCAGAAATTGCCTTAACAGTACTGATATTATCTACAATAACACCAACATCTGCCGGAAGACCGCCGCTTGGAACCTTTCTGCCCATTACACGCTTAATAAGAGTTTTCTCAGCGCCCTGTGGATATTTGGTTCTCGCAACAAATACTTCCATATTTCCGATATCGGCAACTTTTTCTTTCATTAATTCAATTGCATCCGGCTTATTGTCCTCGATAACAATGATACCCTTTTCAGCACCCGTTGTCTTGAGCACAGCTTTCAATCCGAAAATAATATCATCAGCATATTCCAGAAGAACTCTGTGGTCTGCTGTCAGCAGAGGCTCGCATTCACATCCGTTAAGAAGGATAGTATCAACAGGTTTGGCTGGTTTCAGTTTGACACAGGTCGGGAAACCGGCTCCGCCCATACCAACGATTCCTGCTTCTTTTACGATTTCTATGATCTCATCCGGTGTAAGGCTGTCCAGATCTCCATGAGGCTGTACGGATTCGTGCAGAGTATTGTTTCCATCCGATTCGATGACAACTGCCATCACTTCACTGCCTCTTGTTCCATGCATACGTGGTTCAACTGCTACGACTGTTCCGCTTACGCTGGAGTGTACCGGAGCACTGATAAATCCTGCTGCTTCGCCGATCTTCTGTCCGACTTTTACAGTATCGCCTACCTGAACGATCGGATTTGCCGGAGCGCCCAGATGCTGTGACATGGAAATCACAACCGTCTTCGGATCCGGGAATTTCTTCAGGGCAATATGTTCGCTGAATTCCTTGCGTTCTGACGGATGAACTCCACCATAGTAACCGTCCAGTCTGTTATCTCTGATAGATTTTACGTAATCGTTGATTACTTTGAAATTAACCTTGGAATAGTCACGTACCTGAACCGGCTGGTTAAGGAATTCTTCAAGACGTCCCTGTTTTGCCAGTCTCTGATAAATTTTTTCCCATGCACAGTCTTTGTTCGGATCTACCTCACATTTTCCATTCTTGGCGCCACCACACTGTCCATTGACAAGGCTCTTCGAGCAATCAACGATAGGACAGACTCCTCCGGTAATATTCAGATAACACTGTGCACATGCATCGCAGCTCTTCTTCGTAAGCGCCATGCCATGATGTCCCCGGTAATTAAGTGAATTGCTGGCTGCATAAACCGGCTTGCCTGCCAGATCTGCGACAGTCTGGATACCAAGGCCACAGGAAATCACGATAACATTTTCTGTTCCTTCCGGAAACAGATCCTGTAATTTTCTTTCTGTGTGCATCTTATTACATAAAAAATCTACCTTTGTACTGCCAGTGACTGTCTTACCCTGTTCTGCGGCAAATTTCAGAAATTCATCGCAGTCCGGCTCGTCAACGGTGTCAAATTCCTTGAAGCACTTGTTACAGGCAATGACGAACAGATTGTCTTTGCCTTCAAGCAATGATGTAAGTTCTTCATTGCTTTTCAACTGATACTTAGTATAGTTCTCCAATTGCTCACCTTCCTTACAAAATAGTTTAGAACCTTTGTAATCATCTGATTTTATTTTTCCTTTCCCCTCCACACTACTAAGAAAAAAAAATAACAATCCTCCGACCAGGTTCTTCAATTACTGTCTATTTAAATGTATCACAAGTCAATCATATTATCTAGTTTTATTGTGTAATTTTATCAAAAAACATATTTTTTTTACTTCATCTTACGAAAATTAAGAGTGTTTCTTCGTTATTTTTTCTCCAAACATGTTATTTCTTTGTCAGTATATAGTGTCCAACAGGCAAAAAGAAACCCTGCCGGACTTCTCCGACAGGGCAGATGTGTTTTATTTTTTTACTGTAACTCTTATTTTTACTGTTTTCTTTCCTGATTTGACAGTGATTGTTGCTTTTCCGGCTTTCTTTGCTTTGATCACGCCGTTTTTGGATACGGTTGCTACTTTCTTATTAGAAGATTTATAAACAACTTTATCTTTGGAAGTAATCGGTGCAATCACCGGTTTCAGTTTCAATTTCGCTTTTCGTTTTAGATTAACTTTCTTCGGAAGATTTGTTATCTTTAATGTGGTAACTTTCTTCTTCTGAACATTTACGACAACCTTTACGATTTTACCGGAAGCAAGTCTCATTGTAACAACAGCCTTACCGGTCTTTTTAGCTTTCAGTGCTCCGGACTGACTTACTGTCAGTACTTTATTATTTGATGAAGTACAGCCTATGATCTTATCATTACCAGCCAGACCTGACAGTTTTGCACCCTGTTTTACCTGGATTGGAAGTGTTACAGTAGATACTGATGCAGTTCCTGTTGATGCCGTACTGGTTGAAGCTGACGATGCTGACGGCCTGGAAGGTTTTGATGTTGATGGTTTTGTTGATGGTTTTGCCGGTGCTGATGGATTTGTCGGTGCTGATGGATTTGATGGTTTTGTCGGCTGCTCTGGCTCGCCTGTGCTTCCGTTCTCTCCAACTACCTTAATAGTACAGCCATAATATTCACTGTTTCTGTTTCTCATGATGATCACTGTATCTCTTCCCGGCTTGAGAGCTGTTATCATATAATCATCCCCTGCAGTATTTCCTGCTACAGAAATCACATCACTGCTCTTTGGTCTCAGGATTTTGCATCCGATAAATGTTTCTGTTCCGCCTCTCAGTGAAGCGAAGCTTTTTGTCTCGCCCACTTTCATTGTAAATACAGTGCCTACTGTTTTTGTAAAGAATATATTGGTTATTGCCCTGTTATTGGAAGAATCATATGCACTGATCTGTACTCCATGTCTGTCTCCAAACAGGCCGCCCTTAGTCAGGGAAAGTGTGACTCTTACCTTTGTGTCTGATATCGCTTTATATTCGTAATATGCGTTTCCGAATACATAACTGTTGTCTGCTTCAACATCTGTCAGCGAGAGTGCACTCCACCTGGAGATTTTGGAATCTTTGTTATCTGTTGCTTCTGCTTCCACCACTACCTGTTCATCATTCTGCTGGACAACCCGTACATCTTTGAAAACAGGAGCTACATTATCGTTTCCCTGCACTGTGAGTGTTATACTGCCACTCACCCTGTTGTTATACGCAGAGACAGCTCTGATTGTTACAGTTCCGGCTCTTAATGCAGTTACTGTACTTGACTGGTCTACTGTTGCAACAGTAGGATCCATGCTTTCCCATTTGACAGCAATGTTGCCGGTCGGACCTGAATAAGTTACCTTTAACTGATTTTTGTCGCCTATCTGAAGTGTCGTTGTACCTGACAGGGATATTGCTGTCGGTCCTTTGTTCACACTGGTATAAATTGCAAATTTCTGGGAAGTTGATCCATTTGCAGTATAAATCTGGATATTAGTACCTGGTGTTTTATATCCGCCTGCGGTGTCCAGGCGCAGAGCCATGGCACATTTAGGCGCAAGTTCATAATTTCCATCTGTTCCGAAAATATACCATTTCTGTGCCCCATTATCTGTTCCCAACTGCTGATAAACACCTACGTTGGTTCCCGCTGCTGTTCCTGCATTTGTGACATCCAGTGCCCTTCCGTCATAAAGAGAAGTTATTATATAAGAGCCATCCGACTGTCTCTGGAAATGCCAGTGGAATGATGCTTCTGCTTTTTCTGTGTCCAGTTCTACATTATTGTCTTTTGCACGGATCGGGATCCAGCCATCATTTCGCAGAATAATAGCATCAAAGGAATCTCCCTTATTCACATAGTCTGTACGCAT
This sequence comes from Blautia sp. HCP28S3_G10, assembly GCF_052065235.1. Lineage (NCBI taxonomy): Bacteria > Bacillati > Bacillota > Clostridia > Lachnospirales > Lachnospiraceae > Blautia > Blautia sp. HCP28S3_G10. Next base: position 46,213 of record NZ_JBQHUL010000027.1, read on the forward strand.
GGAAGCACCCCAGTTCGGACGGATATAGCATGCCACGCCGTCTTTGGTTCTCTGATAATAATGAGCTGCTGGACCCTGTCCGGCATTTGTTTCTACTGTAGAAATCGTGCCATCAGCATTCACACCTTTGATGATTCCGATATGTCCATATGTTCCATTTGCATAATGTCCCCCGCCAATTGACGCTCCTGGTCCCCATACTACGACATCTCCGATCTGCGGAGAATTTTTATCCCATATACGTGTCCAGCCTGATGGAAGATTATTACTTCTATAATCACAGGCATTTCCTGACGCACGGCTTACTCCCAGATAATCGTAGTAAGCAAGGATCAGATCCACACACTGGCAGCCATAAGCTCCATCCATGTCTCTGCACCAGCCTTCATTTGCCCTTGCACATGCCCAGTTGGCTCCATCTTCTTTTGTTGCCGCTGAAACAGTCAGTGTACTTACGAAGCACATTGTTATGAGCATAAACAGTCCCACAATACCGTATCTGCATTTTTTTGATACGTTCACACTCTCTCTTTCATACATTTCCCTTTACTCCTTCATGAATTTTTTTCAGGTTTTATACCTCTTATGCAAAAGTATACATGGCTTTGAAACATTTGTCATCATATATGTTTAATAATGTAAATTTTCTTATTTATCTGCATTGAAGACGTACTTATCCAGTCTGTCAAACGCTTCCTGCACTCTGCTGAGCGGCAAAGCCAAATTCATACGGATTGCACACGGATGCAGAAACATTCTTCCGTCCTGCCAGATTAAATGTTTTGCTTGGAGCATAAACCGCTTATGCGGACTGCAAAATACTGCCACATGAATGCTGTTGGCTTTGATCTTCGCATCCATGTCTTCGAAATCCATTCTCCAGACTCCATTTTCATCTTTCTTTAACGGTCTTTAAACATTTACAAGACTACTTTCCAAACATAACCGTCCCCACCCCACGCTTTCATTCGGATACTCATCAAATCCGGGCAGCGGCTGGGCACCTCTTCTTAAATATGCTTTCACCTTTTCTCCCCAGAGAAACGGATCGTTTCTTCTTACAATTCCCCATTCCATCATAAGCGCAGCTGAGCCTGTGACAAAGGGCGTGGCAAAGGAAGTTCCTGTTACATTTACATATCCTCCCCCCGGAGCTGATGCTGTAATATCAACCCCCGGTGCAACCAGATCCGGTTTTGGATATGAAAGCCCACCGCCACCCCGTCCGGAAAAATCCGCATAGGCATTCAGTCTGGAATCATATGCACCTGCTGTGATCACCTTTGCTGCAGTAGACGGAATCGTTAACGTTTCACTGACTGTTGGCTGATAAAATCCTGTAGCGGAATTCAGCACTTTTCCTCCTGGAAGCCACAGATCATAATTTCCCTCCCTGATACGTCTGCCACGTAAATGTATCTTCCAGATTCCGCTGGTGAGATATGTTCCTGCCGGAATAAAATCAAAATAAATTTCCTGAGTTACCTGAAATGGTCCCGGCTTTCCATAATAAATCAGCAGATCTGTTTCCCCTGCATGATATCTTTGTGTTCCAATTTTTTCGGAAAGTGATGGCAGTACTTCTCCTGATGGCGTTTCCAGATAAATTTCAATTTCGTCCGCATATGCTTTCCATAATTGCACATTCAAAGTTGTTTCATAGGAACCAATGCTCATTTCTATCGTTTTTATTTGCCCCTGCCTCACCAGTCCTGAGGTATGTATTCTGTCATTTCCATTATTCCCACTTCCTGCACAAATAACAGAACGTCCCACATTCGCTGCATTGCTGATGTATGTTTCCAATAATGAGTCACCGCGATGTGATCCATAATTATTTCCAAAACTGATATTTATGGCAATCGGTTTTCCTATCTTCACCGCCTGCCGCACGAGATAATCAATTCCTTCCATCAGTTCTGTTGTACGTGGAAAGGAATTTTCCCTGACATTTCCCATCTTCACAACCAGCAGGTCACTTTCATAGGCTACGCCGCGATTCACTCCATCAGATGCCCTTCCATTTCCTGCTGCAATGCCAAGCACCGCTGTCCCGTGCCCGCTGAAATCCCTGGATGGTATTACCGGCGCTTCCTCGATATGAAATGCAGCAAGGCGCCTGCCCTCAGTTTCACCAAGTGCAAGCGCCTTATCTATTTCTTCTTTTGTATATTCTGTTCCTGTTGTATATCCTTCTGGTGGATTTCCAGCCAGACTCTGATCCCACAACCGTAAAATCCGACTGCTTCCGTCTTCATTTCTGAAATCCGGATGAAAAAAATCCACACCGGAATCCACAACTCCTACGAGGACACCTTTTCCTGTAAGTCCCGATGGTATTCCTGCCACGGATTCTCTCTGAATTTCCGAAATACAGCTTGCCTCTCTCGCCTGAAATGTTTCAAAATAAAGTCGTTTTGGCTTTTCGATAAATTCTATCTGCTCCCTGTCTGAATAAGCATCTATTTCAGTTTCCGGCATAGTCACCACCGCATAGCCGCCCAGTAAAGGGACTACCTGAATGCCGTTTCCCGCCAGTCCACCCTCCGGTCCGCTATATTTCACAATCACATCCCACAACTGCGTTTCGGAATTAAATCCTACATTCAGATTTTCTGATTTTGTCCTTTCCTGTGGCGTTGCCTCCATTGCAAGATTGAGAAGATTATCTATTTTCTGATCTGGCATAAGTCCCTCATTTTCACAGAAAAAGGTGTCTGCCCAGGTTTTCTCCAGGTATAGACACCTCATCGTTTATTTTATTATATGTTCTGCATCAGTTTTATGCAGTTACTTTTTTATCATCTTTTTCAAGCAGTTTCTTCACGCCCTGGATTGCTACGATCACACCAAGTATCAGCAGCAGTACTGCGAATACAAGCTGTAAAGTATTTCCAAGATCAAGGCCTGTTGTAACAAGTGCTTTTGAAAGTTTTGTGATTGTCATTCCAAGTGCAGTAAATGTAACTGCCATCATAAATACCATTGGGATCCAGAGCATGCAGCCCTGACGTTTTGTTTTCTTTAAGAATACTGCGCAGGCTACAAGTGCAAGTACAGATAACAGCTGGTTTGCTGATCCAAACAACGGCCAGATTTCTGCATATCCGACTTTTGTCAGCATGTATGCAAGTACAAGTGTGATAACAGTTGCAAAATATTTGTTTGTTACTACCTTCAGGAATGGGCTCATATTTTCTTCATCAGTATCTGAATCCATGAAAAATTCCTGGAATGACAGACGACCTACTCTGGCTACAGAGTCAAGGGAAGTCAGCGCAAATGCTGATACAGCAAGGTTGATCAGAGTAAATACAAGTGAATGTGGCAGTCCAAGTACTGAAAGGAAGTTTGCAATTGCGCCTGCAAAAATCTGCGGCTGTGTTGTAAGTCCCTGAGCTGCTGCCTCACCGTCTGCAAATGATGCAACTGCGATCAGTGCGATGATCGCAAGCATACTTTCCATAAGCATTGCTCCGAAGGAAACAGGAAGCATGTTCTTTTCATTTTTGATCTGTTTTGATGCTGTTCCTGAAGATACCAGTGAATGGAATCCGGAAACTGCACCACAGGCAATTGTTACAAATAAGATCGGGAACATATACTGTCCGTCAACATTGAAACTTGTAAATGCTTTCAGGTTACATGCCGGATTTGCAACAAATACACCGACAACTGCTCCGATGATCATGAATATAAGCAGATAACTGTTCAGATAATCACGTGGCTGAAGCAATGCCCATACAGGCGCAACACTTGCAATCAGGATATATACAAATATAATGATATGCCATGTTCCAAGGCTTACATACATTGGAAAGTTAAGTCCAAGTGCGATTGCAGCTACCAGTAATACGATTGCTACAGCTGTATTGATCCATTTATTAAATCTTGTATATTTAAGGAAGAAACCAAGGACAACAGCTTCTACTATAAATAACATGGAAGTTGTTGCAACTGCTCCGTTTGCTGCTACTTTTGAAACAACTCCTGCATCGTTTGTTGTAAATCCGTTAAAGGTTCCTGCTACAACATCTGCAAATGCAGCAACAACAAGGATACAAAACAGCCAGCAAAACAGAAGAAATAATTTCTTTCCTAATTTTCCGATATACGCTTCAATGATATATCCGATTGTACGTCCTTTGTTTTTTACGGAAGCATACATAGATGCAAAATCCTGTACAGCTCCAAAGAACACACCACCGATCAGAATCCAGAGTAAAACAGGAAGCCAGCCGAAAATTGCCGCCTGGATAGGTCCATTGATCGGACCGGCACCTGCTATTGATGCAAACTGATGTCCAAATACTACGTTTGTGTCTGCCGGTACATAGTCAACTCCGTCTTCCATTTCATATGCCGGAGTTTTTGCCTTTGGGTCAATTCCCCATTTGTTCTGGAGATAACGGCCATACAGAAGATATGCTCCACCAAGCACTACAATGGCTATTATCATCATTGTTATTCCACTCATAATCTCGCTCCTCTTTCTTTCGTGTATTAATGTATAAAAAACGCCTTTGCTATCCTTTCGGATAACAAAGGCGGCAGACTGTAGACAAAGCCCTGCTTTTGCAGGGTTTTGCTATTGTTGGAACCGCTTTTCTGATATAATAAATATCAGAAGGGCGGTGTTTTTTATGATGACGAAAAATGCAG